>JAHIMN010000203.1 GCA_018896395.1 Verrucomicrobiota bacterium
GCTAAAGTAGCTCTGTTCAGCGCTCTGCCGGCCGACGAAGTGCGCCGGGCACATATGGATTATGTGGAAAGTCTTAATGCATATCTTGTGTCTGTCATGCGCCGGCTCGGAGAAAATACGCCGGTGGCCGTTCTGCCGGATGGGCCGCTGACAATTCCGGAAATCGGGGTCAAATCAAAAGATAAAGCTGTCAAAGCTCTTTGAATATCCGTAATACGGAGTGCCCAAGATAGCCTTAAATGAAAAGAGCCAATCGTGCTTATGAAGAAAAGGTTATGTTTAAAAGTGGCGGCACTATGGCTGGGCGCAATTGCCTGGCTTCCGGCGGCGCGGGCCGCCAACCTGGAGCTGGAAGCGCTCGTCGCCGAAGCTTTTGCCAATAACCCCGCCGTTCAGGCGGCCCAGTTCGAAGTCAGCCGTGCCCAGGCTGAACGCGACGAACTGCGCGGCTTTTTTGATCCCCAGTTGAATGCGACCGTATCGCAGACCGATTACAATGCCGGCTACAATCAAGCCTTATTGCACGCCGGCGTCGATGCGGCCATCCTGCCCGGCGTTTACCTGGGCACGCGCTTCGAGGAAAGTTATTATTCCCAGTTGCAGGACAGCACCGTGACGAATGTGTTCGGAAACTATAACGATCTATGGCAGAGCTCGGGCCGGCTCCGGCTGGGCGTGCCGCTCCTGCGCGACCGCGGTTTTCGCATATGGAAACTTTCCGATGAGCGCGCCGCCAAGCGCTTTTCCATGGCTCAGAACCACTGGCGGGCGGTAACCCAGCAATGCCGGCATGACGTCGAGCAACAATACATTGCCGTGCAGGAAGCCGTGGCCCAGCGTTACGTGGGGCAAGCGGCCCTGACCCGCGTGGAAAAACTGCTGAAGGAAGCCCAGGAACTTGTCCAGCTCAAGATCGTGCCGGAATACCAGTTGTTCACGGCGCGCTCCGAGGTGGCCCTGCGGCGGGAATCGGAGGCGGCGGACCAGCAAGCCTGCCGGACAACGCAGACCAGGCTCCTGGAACTGCTGGGCACATCACAGGCGCGGCCGGTGCGCGCCTCCTTCGACACGCTTATTTTGTGGGCGGAATCCGTGGAACTGCCGCCCCTGTTTGTCGAGGACAAGGCGCTCAAGGCCCGCGGGGATTACAACGAAATCCTGGATTTTATCGAGGTGGCGGAGAAGGAACAGGCCATTAACCAGGACAACCTGCGGTCCGATTTGTCGCTGAACATGGAGGCGATCCTGCAGGGGGAGGATCCGGACAATGTCATCGGCACCGGCCGCTACCTGAACGAGCGGAACCTGGGGGCGAGCATTGGACTGACCTGGAAGCGCCCCTGGGGGTATCGGACAGAAAAGGCACGGATACGGGCGATTAGCGCGACCATTGACGCACGGTACGAACTGCTCCGCCAGACGGCCATCCGGATCCGTGCGGATTTAAAAGTTCAGCATGAACAGTTTATGTCCGCCCAGGACCGGCTGAGCCTGGTTGCACAAGCCATTGTGGCGGCCCGCCAGGCGCTGGAAGCCGAAAACGAGCGGTTTTGCCTGGGCGAGGGGCGCAGTCGCAACGTGCTCGATGCTCAAAAAGACTTGACGGATGCCTTGCAAAGACAAATAATTATTGCGGTTGAGTTATTACGGGCGTATTCCAATTTTATGTATGCGTCGGGTTATGCCGATGAATTTTAATCCATTTTTTAATCAGGAAGGAAGGTGGGATCATGCGCAAGTTTAAGCAAATGTTCGGGTTGGGTGAAAACCCGGAAGAGGCTGTGGATCAGCCGACTCTGGAAAACATCGTGTTGCCGGACCAGCAGAGGGATAATCTGGAACGTGACATCATGATCCTGGAGGATGAATACGGCGAAAAAGCAAAACGGCTTCATCAGGAGGCGGAGGAACAGGTCCAGGGGGCGGCGGAGGATTCCGTCAAGGACCTGCACGTCATCCAAATGGGCATGTGCCCCCGGTGCGGGGAGCACCTGAACGAGCACCTGTTCGCCACGATTTGCATAGCCTGTGGTTGGAACACCTTTGAGGTGCCCCAGCACGGTCCGGTGCGCGTCCACCTGCGGGAAAACAACGTTCCGATTGAGGGTGAGCACTGTTATGTCCTCACCACGGGCGATGTGTTCATTATCAGGAACGACGTCGTCATTGCCAAGGTGCCCAAGGATGCCGTGAGCTGGATTGAATATATCTGGGTGGAAGCGGAAATTGCCCAGCGCTATAGGCAGGTCACTGATCGTATGAAGATTGCATGCGCGTGGTGCAACGGTTCGGCGGACCCGGAAAAGGATGGCTTCAGCCTGGTACAGGCGGCTTTCGGCTGTAGCCAGGAACGCTATGTGTTCTGCTCGACCGCCTGTTACGAGGCCTTCCGGAAGATGTATCCATCGCGTGTGCATCGGAACTGCTACGAGACCAAGTGTTCCGAATGCAACCTGTGTGCCAAGCGCTATGACGACGAAACCGACGGCATCCGCATGATTGCCAAGGATTTTCTGAAAATCAAAAACCTGAAGAAGTAATATGGGGATTTTTCAGAAAACGGATGCCGGCGACCTGCCATTAACGACCCAGGAGCGCCGGCTGAAACACCGGCGCCTTCTGACCTATGGGCTGCTGGCGACCATTGGCGTGACCCTGGCCGGGTTTGCGATCCGGGTGAACCAGTATGTGCCGGCCAACGGCTATGTGACGACCGAGCATTACGCCGAAGTGCGTTCCCCGAAGGTCGGCCTCATTTCCAACATCCTGGTGCAATCGGGAGCGCGGGTCAAGCAGGGCGATATGCTGGTCCAGTTAAGCTGTGCCGAGGAGCAGGCGTCCCTGGAGGAGATCCGCAACCAGGCTCAGAAGGCGGAAGCGGAGCTGAAGCAACGCGAAACCCAAATTGCCGAGCAGAAGCGGCGACTGAGTGAGGACATTGCCGTTGCCGACCTGCGCCTGAAGAACGCCATGAGCCGCCTGGCCCGTACCCGGGAGGGTATGGAGCGCGGCCTGGTGGCCGGCAGTGTGCTGGAGGACGACCAGTTGAAGGAACGCCTTACCCGCGCGGAGCTGGATTCCCTGCTGAAAAAAGATCTGAGCCTGTATGAGAAAGATCTAACCGTTTTGCGTCAGGAGCTGGAGTCGCGGCAGGATGCGGTGACACGGGCGGAGGCCGCCATTCGGGCGCACGAGATTCGCGCGCCGATCGCCGGCCAGGTGCTCCGCTATGAGTTCGTCATGGGCGAACTGGTGCGGCCGGAGACCTTGCTATATGAAATCTTCGGCGGCGAAAAGCAAATCCTGAAACTGCGCATTTTGGAGCGCCATGCCCTGCGCGTGGCGGTCGGCAACCGGTATTACGCCTGGCTGGCCTCCTACCGCGGCCTCCAGCGTGTCCGGTTCCGGGGCGAGGTCCAGTACCTGCGCAACGTGATCCAGTCGGACGGGCAAACGACTTACCGGGTGGCCTTCTGCAGTTTCGACCCGCAGAACTATGCCGTCCCGCCCGGCACCACGGCGGAAGCCAAGGTCTATTACGGGAAAACCTGCCTCTGGTTTTTCCTGTTCGGACTGGATTAAATTGATAAGAAATCGCTTTTCTGGCAGTACGGCCACGATCCACGTCCGCTCAACCGGCCGATCGCCGGCCGCCAGGAAAAGGCGTCGTTGTGTTTCCGTCTGCATCGGTCACCCCTTACCCTCAGGCGATGGTCTGAGAAACCACCGGCCCGGCTTCCACCGGCGTGATCCACACGGTGATGTTCTGGGGAACCAAAGCGCCGTCCGGCAGCTTCCGGAGTTTCAGAAGACTGCCCGGGAAGCGCGGCGTTGGAACCCGGAAGAGCGTCTCGCGCAGCGCAAGCCTCTGAAACATGCCCGCAAAGAACACCACCCGCATGCGTTTCGATCGGAGAACGTCATGCGGGCCGATCGTGACCGCGAACGGCGGCACGGCCGAGCGATCGCCGCAACTTGCCACCAGCGCATCCATGTCAACGGTTGACGTATTGACCAACACCAGGCGGGTGCGGTCCGCCAGGAACTCTTCATCGGGGACCAAAACGTGGCCGAAATTAGGGTCTTCATTGAAGGCGAAATGGCCTTCCGGGCCCACGCCGGCCAGGCATAAGTCCGCGCCTTCCGGAGCATGTTCGTCGAAAGCCCTGTTGATGTCGTCCATGTTGTCGTGTCGGGGAAACAACATCTGCGCGGGCGGCATGCGCAACGCTTCCGGGATACGTTCATAGAACTGTTCCAGCATGGTTTTTCGGAAGGACATGGGATGGGAGAGCGGCACGGTTCGACCGTTGCGGTCAAGGAATTCGTCCATATTGATCGTCCAGAGACGGCGGCAGTCAATCCGCTGTTCGGCGACCTTGCGGGCGAACACCGGGTATTGCCGCACGGGCCCCACCGGAAGAATCATCACGGTCTTTTCGCCTTTGCGCTCCCGGAGGACATGGATTATTTCGTCCGCAACGGCCTCATACAGCGTCTCATAATCGGGCGCACATTTGACGGGAATGCCCGACCTTTCCTGGAGCGCTTCCGGCGGCAAAGACAGCACGGTTTGCCGGGATAGCGGTTTGCCATTCATGTCACGGTATAATCTGTTCATAGGGTGTGTCTCCTCTTTGCGTTCAAGCGGCGAACTTTCCATAGCCAAGGACATCGAGATAGTCCATGCAGCGGTCCCGAACGGCGCCGAACCAGGCATCGCGCCGCGGCGGATTGGCCAAGTTGATCAACCTGGGTCCGACGGCCGCTGCAGGCGCGTTCTTATCGAGAACTGCCGGGCCTAATACGCCACGGTCGATCCAACTTTGCAATTGATCCTTATCGAAGATATGGGCCAGGTTCAGCAGTACATTGCGGGCCAGCGCCTGGCCCCCGTGGATGGCGAGCGTCGTGTAGATATTGATCTTCACAAACCCATGCGTCGGCAGGAGGGCAAGAATTTCGTGAGGGACCGAGGACGTGCCGTGCAAACACAGGATGCTGCCCACCGCGCCGCTGATGGCCTTGGCCGCTTCGGCGTTGTAGCGCGCCACCGTACCCGTGGCGCGATGTTCCGTCCCCACGTTCGGCACGATAAGGTCTACCCCCGTCTCTTTCAAAAAACGCCTGGCCTGTTCCGGAATCGTGCAGTTCCGGCCGATGCCGTTGGCGGGGCGCGTACTATCCGGGACCTCATCCACGGCGCCTTCCACGACCACCTTCCCTCGCACTTTGCGCACGTATTCGGCCGTGATCCGGATGTTCTCATCCAGCGGTTTTTCACTCGCGTCGCACATGACGGATGCGAATTTTTCCGCCCACTCGATGAGCACATCCGCGTCGAGCCAGGGAAACGCATGGTCCAGGTGCGGCATGATGCGGAGGTGTCTATAAGGGCTGTCGGGTCCGGAAAAGACATCCAAATCCGAGAAAAACAGACGGTGTCCGAGCCGCGGATTGCCGCAAGCGCTCACCAGGGCCATCTGTGAGCGCGGTGGATAGCGCGAGGTCCACGCCGGAATAATCGGCAAGTCATTCACGCCGATGCGCTTTCCATACTCCAGGGCCGACGCCAGAATGGCCTCCAGCGTTTCCCGGTCTTCGGCGCAGAAGACCGGGAGACCGATTTTTTTATGCGCCGCGTCCCGATAGATTGCAAGCACGTCATTATAGTTGGTTACGAGCGGCATAGGGTATTCGCCTTGATAAAACGCGAAACAGTGTCGGCATCCGGAATGCCGGCGGTGGCCCCGATGGCGGTGACGCAGAACGCCGCCGTCGCCGTCGCGAACGTCGCCGTGCGAGTGAGATTCCAGCCCGCCTGCTTGCCGTAAAGGAAGCCGGCGATGAAGGCGTCGCCCGCCCCGCAGGTGTCCACCCCCTCTTTTCGCAATGTGTCCAGGACAAGGCCTCCAAACACATCGTGCCCCACGACGCCCAGAACGCCGGTGCGCAAGCCCAGGCGGGCGGCGGCCACGCTGGTATTGAAGGCACAGCCGCCCGGATGCATCTCCAAGGAGTCAAAATAGACCGAGGTGCCTTTTGCGGGAAACGTGTCGATCGGTTTTCCGACCGCATCCACCACCAAAATTCCCAGACACACCAGATCGAGGCAGTCGGAATCTGAGGACGGGCTTGTGCTGGATTTAAGTGTACTCAATGCATCACCATGCCGCCGGAGAGATTGATTGATTGACCGGTTATGTACGACGCGTCGTCGCCGGCGAGAAACACGGCGGCGCGCGCGACATCGTTTTCGGTGCAGAGCCGGTGCATGGGAATTTTCCGCTCCAGATAGGCCCTCACGTCTTCCTTCCGCAGCCCCTGTTTGGCCGCGTAGTCGGGCAGCATGCCTTCCCACAAGCCCGTAAACACGACACCGGGACACAAGGCGTTCACCCGGATGTTGCACTCCGCGAATTCCACGGCCAGCGATTGCGTCAGGCCGATAACCCCAAACTTGCTGGCGCAGTACGCCGCGTAATGGGAATTGCCCTGCTTGCCCGATTGCGAAGACAGATTCAGCACGACCCCGTGTCCGCGCGGGAGCATGTGACGGACTGCGGCGCGACACCCGTTGAACGTACCCGTGAGATTCACCCGGAGGGTCTGCTCCCATAGCCCGGGATCGCATTCCAGAAACGGTCTGACAAATGAGACGCCCGCGCTATTCACCCAGACGTCGATTCCTCCGAAAGACGCCGCGATCTCGTCCGCCGCCCGTTCCACGGCTTGCAGGTCGCCGACGTCGAATCCCCACGCCCGGATGCGTTCGGGTTCTCCGCCCGTTGCGCCGGCCGCCTGCCGCGCGAGCGCAAGGTCCAGATCGCAGAGCGCGACCCGCGCGCCTTCCTTCAGGAACTCGCGGCAGATCGCCCTGCCGATGCCCCCGCTCCCGCCGGTAACGACCGCCACTTTCTCGCCAAGCATCATGGCTTTTCTCCCGGGTAGACTAGAACTTTCATAGTCTGCTTCTGCTTCATGAGTTCAATGGCCTGCACGAACTTAGCGAGGGGGAATGAATGGGTGATGACCTTCTCAAAATCGTGTTTGGGTTCCGCCAGGAGCGCGACCGCCTTCCGGACATGCTCCGGTCTGGAGTCCGATGCGCCGACGACGCGCAGTTCGCCGTAATGCACGAGACGGCTGTCGAGGGTGATGTCCGCAGATCCCTTCGGCAGGCTGGCGAACAGACTGACCGTTCCGCCCTTCCTGGCGAAAGCCATGGCGGCCTCCTGGGCCTCGCGTGCAGGAGCGCATACGATCACAACGTCAGCGCCCAACCCGTCGGTTTGGCGCTCAACGAACTGGGACACGGCTTCGGCTTTGCCGTCTATGACCGTGACGCCCTTCAGACGCCGCAGCATGGAAAGGCGCGGTTCGGAGCGTTGGACTATCATGACTTTGCCGGCTCCATGGGCCACCGCCAGCAGCGCCTGGATGGCGCCCAACGGACCGCCGCCGACAACCAGAACTGAAGCTCCCCTCCGGACGCCCGCGATCTCCTGCGCGTTTACCGCGCAGCTCAACGGCTCGCTCAGCGCGGCCAACTCGTTCGGGAGACCGTCCGGGATCTTAATGACGTTTCCTCCCCGCAGGGCCGCCGGCGGAATCGCCATGTACTCGGCAAGCGCCCCGTCGTAGTCGTAGCTTATCGGCTTGCTGGCGGGACACAGATTCTGCAATCCGAGCGCGCAGATTCGACATTGTCCGCAGGCTATCGTGGTTGCCAGCGTGACGCGTTCCCCTTCGGAAAAGTCCGCGACGTTCCGCCCCGCATGGACAATCGTTCCCGCCATTTCGTGACCGATGATCCGGGGCGGATGGCACCTCGGGTTCCCCACGGTCGCCAGTTTCAAGTCGGTGCCGCATAACGCGCAGGCATGGACGGCAACCACCAGGTTGTCGTCCGTGCGGGCCGGGAGCGGTTGCTTCTCCAAGCGCAGATCGCCCGGCGCATGATATACAATAGCGCGCATCGTTTTCACAGTACCTCCTCATGGGATATAACCCATAAAATAGCACCGTCAGGATTCTTTGTCAATAGGCGTCCCCCGGAAAACAGCGTCTGTCCCGAAAAACAGTGTCTTGACTTGTTGGCGTGGTTCCGGCATACTGATTAAATAGACCCAAACGCTATTCCACGATGTACCAAGGGATAGTACCCAAATATGACGCCGGTTAGACCGACAAAGCTTTCGCGTTCCTGCACCAAGAGTCTCTGCATGCAGGCGCGGGACGGCATCGAGCGCCTCGCCCGCGGCCTGAATGCAGGCGACAAGCTGCCGCGCGAGCGCGATCTGGCGCGCGCCTGGGGCGTTAGCCGGATAACCATTCGCAATGCCTATGCCTTGCTGGTTCAGGAAGGCAAGGTCATGAAGACCCACAAGGCCTATCGGATGGCGCCTCGTTTGGCCGGTACCGGACTGTTCATGCTCGACGGTTTCACTCGGGACGCGATCGCGCGCGGCCACAAGCCGCGGACGGAGGTACTTGGCATCGAGCTGATCTATCCCGAGAAATCCATCGCCGCGGCGCTCCTGCTGAAGCCGAAAGAACGTGTCTATCGCCTCGCCCGAAAACGCTTTCTCAACAACGTGCCGATCGCGGTGGAGTATGCCCACGTGAGCGAGCGCTTGGCCCCGCGGTTGGATACGCATCCCTTGGAGTCCCTGTATGCCACCCTGAAAAAGCACTATAACCTTGTCGTGGCCTGGGCCGAGGAATCCCTGTCCATCTGCACGGAACCGATTGCCGAGCACGACATGCTTGGCCTCGACAATACGTGTCCGTTGCTTCGCCTCAGACGCGTGTCCTTTTCGCGCCGCAATATTCCGATTGAGTTCGTGCTGGCCTGCTACAACGTTCACGACTTCGAGTTCCATCTTGAACTCCGCCGCTAATCCGCCGGCACGGGCGCGTCCAATAAACTGCCTTGCCTTTTCGCGATGGGTAAGTTCATACTGGCTCCTATGGGTTCTCAACCGAGCGACTGGAGCAAGCCTGCAGGCCAAGTCGGGCACTCCCTCTCATGGCGCCAAAAAAACAATCGAATTTCCTGATCGTTCTGAGTTTCCTCGCGCCCTACCGCTGGGTACTGATCCGGCTGTTGCTGTTGACGGTCCTGCTTTCCATCCTGAACATGTGCTCGCCGCTGATCACGCGGGCCTTCATTGACCAGGTGATCAGCCTGAACCGGCAGGACCTGATTTTTTCGCTGAGCTTCTGGCGGATTGCCCTCATTGTGCTGGTCCCGGTATTTGCGTTTATCCAGACGCAAGGGATTGCCTACGTCGGCCAGCGCTTCGTCTTCGATATCCGCAATGCGCTCTACCGCCACATGCTGGATATGTCGCTCCGTTTTTACGGCAAGCATAGCACAGGCATGCTGGTCAACCGGCTCATGGGCGACACCGGCATGGTGGCCAACATGCTGTCCGCGCAGACGATCGGCATCGTCTCCGACCTCGTGTGTGCCGCCTTCGCCATCACGGCGACCTTCGTATTGAACTGGCGGCTGGCTTTGGTGATTGTGGCCATGGTTGTCGTATTTGTGCTGAATTACCGTCTGAACATCGGTAAAATCGTGGCGCTCTCGCGCAGTTACCGGCAATCGTTCGACCGGCTGTCGGGCGGGGTGCAGAACCGGCTGGTCGCGAGCCTGGCGGTCAAATCATTCGGCACAGAGACGCGGGAACAGGGCATCTTCCAGGAGCAGTCGGAAGTCAGCATGGAACTGCTCCAGCAGGCCGGCTATTCCAACAACACCTTCTGGCAAAACACCTTGCTTCTGCAGAACATGGGCCAAGCCGTGTTGTTTTTCGCCGGCTGTGCCCTGATCCTGCGCGGCGACATGACCTACGGCGATGTGACGGCGTTCACGGTCTATGCCATGCGGCTCCTGTGGCCGGCGGTGCGCATGTCCGAGCTGGCGCGGCAAATCCAGGATGTGCGCATCGCCGTGGAACGCATCCTCGAAATATACAATGAACCGCAGGAAGTAACGAACCGGCTTGCCTGTGTGCCCGCCGGCCGCCTGCGGGGCCAGGTGGATTTTAACCACGTGGATTTCGCCTACGAGCCGGCGCGGCCCGTTATCCGGGATTTCGACTTGCACATTCAGCCGGGCGAGACCATTGCCCTGGTGGGGCCGACCGGATGCGGCAAAAGCACCCTGTTGCTTCTGCTCATGCGCTTTTACGATATCCGCGGCGGGAGCCTGCGGCTCGACGGCCGCGATGTTTGGCAATACGACCTTAAAAGCCTGCGCGCGCAGTTTGGCATCGTCCTCCAAGACCCGCTCCTGTTCAACGTTAGCATTGCCGACAATATCCGCTATACCCGGCCGAACGCCGCGCCCGCCGAGATCGAGGCGGCGGCGAAAGTGGCGGAAATCCATGATTTCATTATGACCCTGCCGGACCAGTATCGGACCGTGCTGGGTACGGAAGGCCTGCAATTTTCGGTCGGCCAGAAACAGCGCCTGACCATTGCCCGCGCCGTGCTGGCCGATCCGGTCATCATGATCATGGACGAGGCCACCAGCGCCCTGGATAGCGAATCCGAGCAGGCCATCCAACTGGCCATGCAGAAGATCCTGCGGAACCGCACGTCGTTTATTGTCGCGCACCGCCTGAGCACAATCCGTAATGCAACCCGGATTGTGATGATACGGGATGGCCGCATTGTGGAGATCGGTAGTCATGCGGAGCTGATGGCCCTGCCGGAGGGCCGTTACCGTGCGCTTTATAATCGGTATGTGATCAAGGGTGTGATCGAGGAAGAGAAGGAATGAAATTCCACCATCGCAACTATGCGTTTCGGCCGCCGTACCGCCAGAAAGACCGTAAAGCCGGCAAGCTGAATCTGCTGGCGCGGTTCATGCGCGCGTATCTGCGGCCTTACCGGTGGACCATTGCTTTGTGTATCCTGATGGCGGTCCTGGACTACTGCGGATCTTTTTACCTGCTGGCCTATTACAACAAGGTGGTGGTGGATTCCATTCTGGTCGTAGTGCCGGCTAAAAGCAAGTCCGTCAGCCGACTCGCCTGGGCGAAGCGCTCCGGCGGAGCCCGGCAGACAGCCCCGGCCGGTAATCAACTGATGGATCGTGAGCC
>JAHIMN010000204.1 GCA_018896395.1 Verrucomicrobiota bacterium
ACCAGGAGAAGCCGTCGGTCCTAGCGCTGGGGGTCAAGCGCTGTCTGGCCGAGGTCCAGCGCGAAAACGAGCGCCAGGGCGACGTGTTATACATTCCCGGTGTGGAGCTGGTGCCGCGTTTCTTCTGGAGTGGATCGCTGCGGAGCACCAATCTGGTCTGCCACAATCACCAGCGCAACCTGATTGTTCTGGGAACGCAGGATGCCCATGACCTGGTCAGCTTGCCGGCCGCCGTCGGTTATGTTCCGGGCCGCGATACGGGATGGATTTTCACGACGCGCCTGCTGTTGCTGCTATTCATCGGGGGCTGTGCGGGCCTGATCTTTATGCCGCGCTTGCTGGCGCGGCGTTCCGGGCTGAGGGTGGGGGTCATTCGCCGCGCCTGGCTTTGCGGATTACTTCTGCCTTTGGTCCTCGCGATGGTCGTGGTTAACGAGGTGGCGCTGATGATGCCGGCCTTCAACATTTACAGCCCCGATGATCCCGCCCGTTTTGAACAGCGCGTTCTGGATGCGTTGCAGCGGCAGAACCTGATAAGCTTCTGGGCGAGTCCCGAAGCCACCGACCATCATGAGTTCAAGTACGGCGGTGTTCCGTTCGCGGTTGATACCCGGGCCTTTCCCGAAGTCCTGTTGAAGACCCGCGGTTATACCGGTTTCGCGGGCGTCAATGAAGGCGAAAACAAGTTCGTTGACCCCGGTTCGATATGGGACATGGTGCTGAAGCAATACCTTGACGGCAAAAGGGATGAGCCGCCCTGGTGTTTCGGCGAAATGCTCTATCACTACGAGGGGCAGGCCGGCAAGAGGCTTTCCAATATTGAAACCATGGTCTGGGCCCAAGAAAAGAAGGCCGCCGCCCTGCTGGCGTCCGTCCGCAAGGGTTTTTTTTACGCGCGCAGTAATTATCGCGGGCAGTCGCTCACGCTTGACCAATGGCAGGTGAATCGTTGGGAAAGCGGACAAACAGGTCACACGACCAATGGTACCGTGGACATTTCCCTGCGGGTATCCGCGAAAATTCCGGGCGAAAAAGCGGAAGTCTTGATCATCAGGAACGGCGAAGTTATTAAAAAAGCTGATATGACCGTTCCCTTTGAATTGAATTTCCAGGACAGTTTACCACGCGCTGCGCGTGGCCCCCAGGAGACCCGGGTATATTACCGGGCTATTGTCTCCGGCAAATACCCCGTGAGACTGGTGATCAATCCCATCTTTATTCGCCGGTAATTACTGAATTTTGTAATTGACATTGTTGGATATACTTATAATATTATGCGGTTAGTTGTAATTTAACATTGGCATGGGTTCCTAGGGTTGTCCCCTGAGGCCGCTTGCCTGCAATCCGTCAGCCGACGGACAGCAGCTTCGGGCAGGTAGTATTGCCTGCCCGCCGTGCTCTCGCCTTCGCGCTCGCCTGGGCGTAGCGCTCCGGCGGAGCCTAGTAGCTTGGCTTCGGCGGAGCGAGGTCGCATGGCTGCGAGTGGAACAACGCGACGCCTTCAAAAAGGCGGGCTGGCCCGCCTGCCAGCCGCTCCGCGAGCGGAGCGAGTGGCGCGGCAACGCTGTAGCACTGCGGGCAGGCGTTATCCTATCTTCAGGGCTTACCCCGGCCGGTGCGAGGACTTTCGCAGTCTGAAGAAAAGGTCGGAATATCGCCGAAAGATAATAGTTGGTCATCGGGCAACAAGTTTTAAGGATGCAGATCGTTGGGATATTGAGTTCTGGCAAAGCCGCAGTCCTGAAGAAAGACTGTCCGCCCTTGTGGCGATTAGAAATGACGTCATGGCAGTTCGGGGGAAAGATAAAAATTTTAATTGGGATTACTGATGGACACCATACGGGATTTTGAAGATTTGCTGGTTCTTTTTCAGAGACACAAAGCGAGATATCTCATTGTCGGCGGGCTGGCATTTATTTACCACGCCAAGCCGAGGTACACAAAAGACATTGATCTCTGGATTGATGCTTTGCCTGCCAACATTCTGAGGGCGAATAGGGCTTTGCGGGAGTTTGGAAGTCCGTTTCTGCTTGAGGCCGGGAAGAAAAAGGAAATTGTCCAGCTCGGCATTGCGCCGAACCGGATTGATCTGATCAGAACGATTGAGGGAATGGAATTTGATAAAGCCTGGAAGAAACGGAAGCGCTCTTTTTATGGGAAAGCTTCGGCGAACTGGATTGATCTGGACAGGTTGATTGATATGAAAAAGCGGATCAATAATCCGCGGCATCAGGAAGATGCACGTATTCTCATGGAAATCAGAAAGCGTGGACTTTCGCACTTTTTCGGATGAATTTTGCGTTTCTGTTCAGAGATTAGATGAGCCGCAACAGTGTTTGTATTTCTTCC
>JAHIMN010000205.1 GCA_018896395.1 Verrucomicrobiota bacterium
AAAACAGAAATGGTTCAAGGATCCGGCGGTGCAAAAGACAATGGATATGTTCAACGGCGATATTCAGGAAGTCAGGGAATAGGAAGACGGAGGACAGACGACGGACGACGGATGACAGACCAGAAAAGAAGGATGGAGGGCGGGAAAGAACCAATAACCGTTGCGTTCCGCGTTAGCGACATATCCGCCGTAGCTTTTTAGCGAAGGCGGATGTCATCGTGTGTCGAATTCGGTTCCCCGACCGAAGTGTCGGGGTTCGGGAAAGCAAGTCAAGTTTGGGCTGGATGTGGATGCGCTACGCAAAGCATCGGACTCGTGTCCATGCGAGCGGAGCAAACCCGCAGACAGCCCAAGCCTGCCCGAGTGTCGGCCAGGGATCGCCGCCGCCTTTCCCGAACCGAATTCGAAGACACCTTGACCGAGGCCAAACGACGGAAGACAAAAGACAGAGGATGCAAACATATGACGAATATTCTGAAGATGATCAAAGATGCGGCGGGCATGCAGAAAAACGTAAAAAAAATGCAGGCCCAGCTGCGGGCCAAAACAGTCGAGTTTTCAAGCGGCAATGGGCTCGTGACCGTCACGGCCCGCGGGGACATCTCGATTGCCGCCATCCGCATTGATCCCCGCGCCTCGGATGCGGCGCACCCGGCGGCACTGGAAAAATTAGTGCTGGTGGCCGTTGAGGGCGCGCTGGAAGCGGCAAAAAAAATGAGCGCCGACGATATGCAGGCAATGATGGCCGACATGGGCCTGCCGAATATTCCGGGATTGGGAATATAACCTGGATGGTTAGGAATATGGCGCGCCCGATCTGCGATTATGAAAACATTTCCGCCCCTCGATAAAGCGATTCTCTGTTTCAGTAAACTGCCGGGCATTGGCCGCCGCTCTGCCGAGCGCATGGCCATGAAACTGGTGGGTGATCAGGCCGGACTCCTCAAGGACTTGATTGCAGCCCTGCAGGGGGTGGCCGAACAGATTGGGTGCTGTTCGCGGTGTGGTGCGCTGACCTCGCGTGACCAGGATCCTTGCCGGTTTTGCACCGATACCACCCGGGATGGCGCCGTTCTGTGCGTGGTGGAAGAGCCCTCCGATGTCCTGCAGATTGAAAATGCGGGCGGCTATCGAGGGCGCTATCACGTGCTCATGGGCAAGCTGTCGCCCATGCAGGGTATGGGAACCGATCAGCTTCGTCTGGATGCCCTGGCATTGCGCCTGAAATCGGAGCCGATTCAAGAAGTGATTTTGGCGCTTAATGCGGATGTGGAAAGCGAGGCCACGGCGAACATGATCCGCGATCTGCTGGCCGGGCACGCTGTCAAACTGACACGGCCGGCCATGGGCATTCCCGCCGGCAGTGGCATCGCCTATTCGGATGCCGTTACCCTGGCGCGCGCCATTGCCAGTCGTCAGCCGTTCTGATGCGCGGCTATGCCGCGTTGAGGCAACTGTGTGGCAACTTATTACCGGGCAAATGTTACTCTGCGAAGCCTGAGTCCGGCACGGGCACAGGCGGGCAGGGCTGAAAGTTTAACCTTGATGATAATGAGGAGAAACATCTGATGAATGGAAATGCGGAAGCGAAATTGATAGTGAGCGTGATGGTATTAAGTCTCGGCCTGTGCTTCATGGCGAAAGCCGGCATGGAAACGGTCTGGAGCCATGATTACGGCACTGACAAGGCCAAGGATAAGGCAAATTTAGAAATCGTTAAGGACAAACTGGCGCCCGGGGGCAAGGCATTACGGCTGCCTTTTGTGGCGGGAAGCGTGAATTTGCCGGGATGTAATGCGGCCGACCTGCTCCTGGCCGGACCGGTAACTTTTGTCGCTCACGTTCGTGCCGAAGGGTTGATCGGGTTGTCACAGGAATTTTCACTAAAAGCGGCGCTGCGGGACCAGAAGGATGGCGAGCAGTATGAGGCGAGCACCATGGTGCAGGTGACTCGGGTGCCGTCCGACAAGTATGTGGCTCTCACCTTTCATGTCGGACTCATTCAGCTTCCGGCTGAACCCAAACGGTACCGGCTGTCTATCGCAAGAGGGTGGGCCGGCGAGGTGAAAGACAGAACCCCCGTGGTATGGGTCGCGCGGATTGAAATGAAGGCCAATGGCAAGAAAGCCGCCTATATCAGCGAAGTGGACCCGGACAAAGTATGCTACCGGCCGGGACAGGAGATTAAGACCCGGGTAAGCGTAGTGAATCCGACCGAGACGCTGTTTGAAGGCATGGTGATTGTGGAGGAGCGCTACGGCCTGGAAACCCGGAATGTTGTTGCGAAGCAGCAGGCCCGGATTGAGCCCGGCAAAGTCGGGGAATTCAGTTTTTCCTGGAAAGCGGAAAGACCGGAAGCCGGCCGCGAAGTGCACGTGACGCTCCTGGATAATGCCGGGAATCCCATTGACAACAACAACGCGTATTTCGGCATTGCCAGGGATCCGAGTTTCCTGGTGACCACGGGTCAGTTTGCGGGGGGCATGTACCCGCCGGCACTGAAGCTGAAGTCTCAGATCCGCGCGGCGCGGCAGATGAAAGCCGCGGGGCAGCATAGAGGCGAGGTTTTTTCATGGAGCTACTGTGAGCTGGGTTCATTTATGCCCCCGGAAGGTGAAGATCCATATCTGGGCAGGCAAATGCCAACGTGGGTCAGCTTGAAGGGAATGAAAAGAGGCGTCAGGTTGATGAAAGAAATCGGCATGACCCCGATCTCTTATCTCGCTGGTCCTGCCTGGGGCATAGCCGCCTACGAGCTTTACCAGCGGCACCCGGAATGGTTCGTTTACTCTGAGGGTGGCGAAATCGGCATGTACGATATGGAGAACCGGGCCAAGTACATGCGGCGGGACGACTTTGAGTTCGTTCCGTACAACTGGTGCTTGTTCTGGGGCGAACTTGACGCGACTAATCCGGAAATTCGGCGCTATATCGCCGACCAGATCATCAAGGTGGCAAAAGAGATGGGCTGGGAAGGCGGCCGCTGGGATGTCTGGAACATGGGTGTGGGCATGGGTAGCCGCACGATTGTCGGCAAGCTTATTGCCAAGACGGGAGAGGAAGCCGACCGTTTGACGGCCGAGTCGCTCCGTGCGCTCAAGGAGATGGTGGCCAAAGCATTGCCGGACTTTACCTGGGGCTACAACATGGTCGCACCGGAACGGAACGCGACAACACCACTGACAATGGCTGAGAAATGCCGGGGCGGCGGCTGGCTGTTGGATGAAACGGTCTGCTCTTATTATAAAAAAACGTCCCCTTATCACTACTGGGCTGCTTACCGTGACCGGATCATCGGCTGGAACGACCACTGCAGGAAACTCGGCGGGATTTACAACCCGTATCCATTACGGCGCGGCGGGGGCAAGTATCCGGTTGATCGTCTTTACGAAAGCATTATCTGTCAAGCGGGCGGCGGCCGGTACGGTGCATACGGCCCGTACGAGAACGAAGCCGGGCTTGTGGGCCGGATCGGCCGGATGGTTTTCAGATACAGCGAACTGTTTTTTGGCTGGAATTACGATCTCCAGAAGGAAGACCAGAAACTCGTCCAGGTGGATGCGCCGGAAACGCTCTGGTGGAAACAGATGATCTTCCGCAACAAGAGTCATGCCGGGCGTCCGCAGACGATCGTGCACCTGGTTAATTCGCCGGTTTCGGAGGAAGTGGAAGAGAACCCCGGTTCCCTTGTCCGGCTCCCGGTGACGAACGTCAAGGTAACCTGCTTCAAAGACGAGGGGCAGTTGCCGCAGAAGGCGTGGGTTGTTACGGCGGAACCAATGACGCCGGATGGCGAACCCGAAGTGCAGGCGGTTCCAATGAAATTGGCAAAGGAAAAAGGCGCAGTCAGTGTTACTGTTCCGTCTGTGTTGTTCTGGAAAGTGGTTGTATTTGAGTATTGAGAGGCATGTTCTCGAAAGCAGAAGGAAAGACTGTGAAACGAGCGAGAGATAAAAGAAACCGGATTACGTTTTACGGAGTGGCGTTATTCCTGGCTGTTCTGGGTTTTGCCTTCGGTGATGTCAAGCTTGCTGAGGAAACCATTGAGGGCCAAACCGCGTATCGGCTGGAAAATGAACGGGTCTCGTTGCTGGTCAATCCGGCGCAAGGCGGGAATGTTACGTCGTTCAAGGACAAAAAGGGCGGGAGCGTGGAGCTTGTTCACCAGGTCCCCCTGAAAGGGCTGTGCATGGATCACTTCCAGACCCAGCGCTGGCCGGGAGAGATGCTGGCGGCCGCCTATACTCCCAAGGTGATCAAACAGTCTCCCGCCGAGTGTGTCCTGCAGGTCTCGTACGAGGTAAAGGGCGACTGGCAGAGCGCGTCATTTCCGAGGCTCAGCGGACTTCTGCTGGAAAAGACCTACACGCTGCGCGCCGGCAATCCGGTCCTTGAATGCAAAGTCAAGTTCACCGCCCCCAGGAACGAATCAAAATTGTTTTCCTACTGGCTGCAGAACGTTTTCTTTGCCGGGGGCCAGTACGAGGAAAAAACAGACGTCAGTTTCCGTCCGAGCATTCGCGGCGTGCGCCGGAAGACGCTGAGAGATAATGACCGTTATGGCCGGGAGGACTGGGTGAATGACTTCAGCGACGGCTGGATGGCGCTGCTTGACACCAAGGCCAAGACCGGCCTGGTGGTGCTTTCGGACTACCACCTCATGAATTGCAGTTACGCAAATGGCGGCAACGTAAGTCTTGAGCCCATGTACCGCATTCAGTACCTGCCCCCGAAAGGATCCGCGGAATACATCACCTATATCGTTCCGGTGACGGGCCTGGATAACGTGGTGGCCGCGTCTGAGGATTACGTGATCGGGTACAACATGCAGTCCGACGGAAAAGGGAGCGGATCGGTTGAACTGACCGCCGTCCGCGCGTTGAACGCGCCGAAAAAGCTTGCGCTTGATCCGGCGGTAGTGAGCGTGGACGATTCCAATCAGGTTGCCAAAATCGCCCCCGTCGTTTTTGAGAACCTGGGCGAAGCGCCTCAAATAAAAAAAATCACTTTCGCGGGCGCCGGCAAGGATCCGCTGGTGCTCCGGGTGCGGACGACGGCGGAAGCGGCGGACGGCAAGACATTTGAACGGTCTTTCGAGGATTACTACAATGGAACGTATGCGTGGGGTGAGAACATCCAGGTTGACATGACTACGCCTTGCTATGTGGGCAAGCGTCCGGCGCAGGAGATGCGTCTTCAGAAGCCCGAGGTAATGCAGGCGGGAAAGGGCGGCAGGTATAATTTCTGGTATGGCGAGGGCTTCATGGACAATATGTATGACATCATATCTTCCATTCGCCTGACGAGCAGATTTAACGAAGGCAAGACGCTATGGCAGCGGGCCTTTGTTGCCAACAACGGCGCTTTTGGAAACCGGCTCTCGGCCTTTCCATACGACTACGATGAACTGCTCAAGTATAACGTGATCATTCTCGGCGGGGTCAAGGCGGATGCGTTGAACGCTGTCGGCATAGAGATGCTGTCGGATTTCATCGCGGCCGGCGGAGGGATGGTGGTGCTTGGCGGCCCAATGGCCTACAGCTTTTCGGGGCTCGCCGGCACAAAGCTGGAGGAGATGTGGCCGGTTTCTTCGTCCAAATCGCCTTTTGCGATAAAGCCTATGGGCGACGCCGTGATTGAAGTGGCGGAGAAAGTTCCTTTTCTTCAGGATCTTGACTGGAGCCGCGCGCCCCGTGTCAAATACCTGCATGCGGTCACTGTGAAGCCGTGGGGCAAGACCGTCCTGACCGTTGCCGGCAAGCCTTTCCTGGTAATCGGGCAGATGGACCAGAATAAAGGCCGCGTGGCCTGCATTCTCGGGGCGCCGATAGGCGCGATGGATCGCGGCAAGACACCGTTCTGGGAATGGAGCGACTGGAAATATCTCGTGCGGCAACTGTTGTGGTGGGCGGAGAGGAACGATTTTAACTTCTAAAACGGAAGCAAAGATGGAAAACAGGAAATAACAATCCTATGAGACATTTGTTGCTGATACTATTTTCCGTTGCGTTGTTTGGTTCGCCGATCGCCCTGCGCGCGGAATTGGTTGAGATTCCATGGCTTGGCACGAATCTGCTTGCCAACGCAGACTTTGAAGATATCGACGGCGATATTTCAGTGCTTAAGCGCTGGCATGGTCAGTTCCCCACAAATCGGGGCGTAGAGCTACGGACGGATTCAAAGGTGCGTCTTTCCGGCAAGAACTCGCTCAAGATATTTCTGCCCCAGTCGGACAGCCGCGCGTCTGTTTCATCGGACTTCGTGCCGATCGATGCGGGCCAAAGCTATCTTGTTACCATGGGTTTTTGCCAAAAGGGGTTCAACCGGAAAGGGGCAGTGTTGTACGAGGGGGTCAATTCCTATCCGTTTCTTCAGTGGTATGATGAAAAGAAGGGGATGATTGGGAAATCCGACGCCATGAGTGGCTTTCCATATGGGCCTTCACGCTGGGATATGCGCGACGGTATTGCCATCGCGCCGACAAACGCATCGTATGCCCGTTTCGGCGTCAATATGGGGAACAACAGCGAGAAGCACGTGGGTGAAACCATCCCATCGACCCTCTGGATAGATGCGGTCCAGCTTCGCGAGTACCACAGGCCTGAGACGCCGGACTGGGCCAAGGGCAAAACCGAGCTCATAGTGGATGGTGGCCTGGATACGTCGCCGGTAAGGTCGTTCTTTCTTGCCGGGAAGGACGGGTTTGGCGGGCAGGGCGGGCAATGGTCCAAGGTGGTTGTGGACAAAGATGCCGAGCGCGGATCGGCGCTTTGCGCCCCCGCAAATTCAGGGGCCGGCATGATGGCGCACAGCTCGTACTTTTCAGCGATGCCGCCGGGACTCTATCGCCTCCGCGCCCGGGTGAAGGTTACGGACAACACG
>JAHIMN010000206.1 GCA_018896395.1 Verrucomicrobiota bacterium
CAATCTTGACACGCTCAACCGGGCGTGGAACACGCGTTACGCCGACTGGGAACAGGTCATGCCGGAAGGCGACAAAAAACATAAATACTCCAGTGCGATTGAGATTGAATGGTTATATTTCATGCACAACATCCGGATGGAACTCGTTCTGCGGTCCCGGGCGCGGGTAATTCGCGAGACAGATCCCATGCAGCGTCCAGTATTTGCCCATGTGGGGGCGCCGAACATCGGGGCCGGATATGATTGGACCCATGCGCGTTGCCAGGATTTCCTTGGTAGTTCCTGTTATCCGGCCTGGGTAGGCAGAAATAAGTGGGACGATGGTTTTAATCGTCCTTTCCTTCGTAAAGACTCTTTGCGCACCGAAATGTGGCATTCCGTGGCAATGCGTTATGACTATATCCGTTCGGCAAATCTTGTTGGGCATCCCGTGTGGGCGGCTGAGTTCCAGGGCGGCCCGGGCAGCAACGGATTCCATAAGGGACGCGTGCCATCCGCGGAAGACATCCGCCGGTGGATGTTGACAGCGGTTGGCAGCGGCGTTACCGCCATTGCATTCTGGGTCACGCGCGCCGAGATCGCGGCCGAGGAATGCAACGGCTTCAGTCTGCTGGACAGCGTGGGCGATACGACGCCGCGTTTTGAGGAAGCTACCCGGGTCGGCCAGGCGCTCAACCGCCATGCCGGAATATTTGGTCAAACAAGCATGCCTCAAGCCGCGGTAGCCATTTTTATCAATGAGCGCAATTATCAGCACTGTGCCACGATGTCGCAGGGGGGCGAGCACCTTGGCTACAGCGTGCAGGGATGGCACCGGCTTCTCTGGGACGCCGGTATCCCCGTGGATTTCGTGGAGGCCATGGAGCTGGACGAACCGTATCTGGCAAAATATAAGGCGATTATTATGCCATTTCCGCTGGCGCTTTCCGAGGAAGTGGCAACAAAGCTGGCGCGCTATGTTGAAGCCGGGGGCAATCTGATCAGCGAGGCTTGTCCCGGCCGGATTAACGAGTATGCGTTCTGCAATCGCGGCGAACTTTCGCCGGCGATGGCTGAACTGTTTGGCGTACGGCAGACTGGTTTTACGATGGTGCGCGAGCCGGAAGGCGGTCAACGCTGGTCGCCGGCGGAGCGAACATGGGGCGAGTATCTTGATCCCGTCGTCCTGCAAGGGGCGGGGCATCTGGCTGGACAGAAATTGCGTGCAAACGTTTATGTGGAAACTTATGAGCCGCAAAGTTCGGAAATATGCCTGCGTTACGGCAAGGCGGCGGCCGGCGTGGTGAGGAAATGCGGCAAGGGCCAGGCCTGGCTTCTTGGCACTTTTGTCGGGCATAACGGCATAGCTTATAGAAATACTGCGACGAACAAATGTGTCCTGAAGATTCTGGCCGATGCCGGCGTGAAACCGGAGCATGACGGCAAACTGCTTTTACGCAAGCGTAAAACGACCGACAAGCCCGCCTGCAACGCTATGCGTAGCATTGCGGGCAGGGAAGCCTGGATTTTTACGAATAATGCCAGTCAGGATATTGTTGAGGAAATAGACGTGCAAGGTTGGAAAAATGCCGAGGATTTGCTGGAAGGTCCGCTGGCTATCAAGGCGGACCGGATAAAGCTGAAAGTCAAAAGCCTGGACGTAAAGGTGTTGATCGTTTCCAGATAGATCAGGCGGATAGGCTGTTACCTTATCACTCGAAACCGCTATAAAAAACAAGTAAGGAAAAGAAGCCGGAAAATTGCCCGCGAACCACGCGAAAGGAACGCGAATAGAGAAGGATTGAGAAAGCGGATTTTCCCCAAGTTCATGTATAGGAATTTTAATTCAGTGAATTAATCAGCTTTCGCGTTCCTTTCGCGTGGTTCGCGGGCAAATTCTTTGGGTTCCGATATTCGGATTTATGCCATATGCGGACAGTGGAATTTGGGTTGCGGGAAACAGCCCGCGTTAGTAACTTAAGCATCAGGAACTGCTATAAAAACAAGTGAGGAAGCATCAAATGATTGCCCGTTCACTCAATGGAACATGGGATTATGTCGCCGATCTGGACCCAAAATATCACGCCATCAATGGCGGATTTCATCAGCCGGAAATCAACCGCCGGCATTGGCAAAAAGTGCCCGTGCCGGGCGTCTGGCAGAAATACGCCGAACGCTACGATATCTTTGAGGGTGTCTGCTGGTTTGCCCGCGAGTTTGATGTGCCTGAGTTGTCGGCGGACACCGTCGCGCGACTGCGTTTCGGCGCGGTCAACTATTTGTGCCGGGTGTTCATCAATGGCCAGGAAATCGGCGGCCACGAAGGCGGCTACACGGAGTTTATTCTGGACTGCACCAAGGCCTTGAAGACCGGCGTCAATCACATTGCCGTTCAGGTGGATAACCGCGCTGCAACGACCAAGTGGCCCCCTTGCCTCGGCTATTTCAACTATGGCGGCATCCATCGCGATGTGACGATTGAGATCATGGATGGCCCGGCGCTTGATGATTTGCGCCTGCAAGCCGTGCCTGCGAAGGACGGCGGCGAGCTGACCGTTACCGGCCGCGTCAGCGGCATGCGCCCCGGCCTGCTCGTGCGAGTCAGCAACGGCGATGGGTTTTCCTGGGAAGACGTTATTGCTCCCGACGGCACCATCGCCTGTCGCGTTCCGTTTCCCGATGTCGCGGCATGGACACCGGCGCATCCCCACATAGAACCGGTCACCGTGGAATTGCTTGATGAAGCCCGGCGGATCGTCGAACAACAGACGTTTCAGTGCGGCTTCCGCACCCTTGCCATGCGCGAAGGCCGCATCCTGCTCAACGGCGAACAGCTGGCGCTCAAGGGCGTCTGCTATGTCTATGACTCGCCCGTGCACGGTCTGGTGATGACTCCGGAACAGATTGATACCGACCTGCAACTGATGAAGGCGATGGGTTGTAACGCCGTGCGCTGTCACTACCCGATGTCCCCGGTGTTTTACGATGCCTGTGACCGGCTCGGCCTGCTGGTCTGGATTGAACCTCCGGTCTATTGCTATCATCCGGGCGACAAGGAAACCGGCACGCGTTTTGCCGATCCCGAGTGGCTGGCGCTGGCCCAACAAATGGCCCGCGAGATGATCGCCGTGGCCCGCAACCATCCCTCGGTGGCGATCTACAGTATCGGTAACGAATGCAACACCAACAACCCTGAGGCTGAAGCATTTTTCCGCGCGCTGGCTGGCACAATTCGCACGGCGGATCCCACGCGGCTTCTCTCATACGCCGCGCTCTACGGCATTGTCGGACCAATCGCCGACATAGTGGACGTGCTCGGCATCAACTCCTACTGGGGCTGGTACGACAAGATTTGGGGCGGCAAGGGTCTCAGCACCGAAGACGAGACTCTGCGCAAGGGGGGCAAGGTTGGACTGGAGCCGATTGACCTCA
>JAHIMN010000207.1 GCA_018896395.1 Verrucomicrobiota bacterium
AGAAAACAAAGACTTAAAACCAAGAACCAAGGAATTCGCGCTCAGGATTATCAAAATGTATTGCGCGCTTCCAAAAACAACGGTTGCGCGGGTTCTTGGCAAGCAAGTGCTTCGTTCCGGCACATCGGTTGGCGCTAATTATCGGGAAGCAAATCGGGCTCGATCCAAACTCGAGTTTGTTTCTAAAATGGGAGATTGCCTGAAAGAACTCGATGAAACGGCATACTGGCTGGAATTATTGGTGGAATCGGGAATTGTGCGACAGACAACAATGGTGGAGTTATTGAACGAGACAGATCAATCGACCGCGATTTTTGTAGCGATAATCAATAAAGCAAAAAATTCATAAACAGAAATGTTTCTGCATTCTGCATTAGCAAAAAAATAGCGGTCTTGTGTTTACCCGCCCAGGATGCGGCGGCCTTCGTCGAGGAAGATGCCCTGGAGGTTCATCTTAAGCTGTTCGGGACTGGGGGAGCAGGCCATGCCGTTCTTTTCGGTGACGATCCCGCTCTTGATCATCTTGAGCAGCGCCTGGTTGAAGGTTTGCATGCCGTCTTCCGTGCCGGTCTCGATGGCCGCCTGTAGAACGTCCAGCTTGTTTTCCGAAATCAGCTTGCGCACCGTGGGCGTATTAATCATGATCTCCACGGCCGCCATTACCCCGCCTTGCTTAGCCGGCACCAGCCGCTGGCATAGCACGGCCGCCAGGTTGCCGGCAAGCGTCATGCGGACCTGGTCGCGCTCGTTGTTAGGAAAGAAATCGAGAATCCGGTGCACCGACTGGGCCGCCGTGTTGACGTGCAGGGTCGAGAGCACCAGGTGGCCGGTCTCTGCCGCGCTGAGCGCCACGGAGAGGCTGATGGAATCGCGCATTTCGCCGATCATGATGACGTCAGGGTCCTGCCTCATAACGTGCTTGAGCGCCGAATGGAATGACGGCGTATCCAAGCCCACCTCTCGCTGGGTAATGACCGACTGCATGTCCGTGAAAATATATTCCATCGGGTCTTCAATGGTAATGATCCGACAGCGCTGATGGCGGTTGACACAGTCAAGCAAGGCCGCCAGTGTCGTGGACTTACCCGAGCTCGTGGCGCCACACAGCATGATGATGCCGCTGTCCTTCAAGGCCAGGCTCTCCAGGATGGGCGGCAGGTGCAGCTCCTCGATGGTGGGGATACGGGTTTTCACGTAGCGGAACGCCAGGGTCGGGATATGGCGTGACATGAACACATTTACCCGAAATCGGCCCACCCCGTCCTCGTAATGCGAAAAGTCCATTTCCAAGTCGGGTTCCGGCTTTTTTGTAAGATGCGCCGGCAGGATATCCTGGACAGTGCGTTTAAGGTCATCGCCGCTGAGCTTGGGCAAGCCGCTTTCCACCAGGACGCCACGCACTCGGAAGAACGGCGGGGCATCGGCCTTCAGATGCACATCGGAAGCATCCATGGCCACCGCTTTGGCTAAAATATTCTGGGCTATTGACATGATGACTTACCTTTACAGGCATTCCGTAGTGACGCCGGAGATTGTAAGGGTTTAGAATATTTCTGATTTCAAATCAGCAATCGGCAATCCCAAATCGGCAATGCTTCTCAGCCCGGTTCCTGCTGGACGGTGATGTACTGGGATGGTCCCATGCCGAACAGCCGATAGGCCCCGCCGAACTGCTCCAGGAAGTGCACGGAATAACTGCGCCAGAACACGAACACGGGCAAAAGGATAACCGTTCCCACATAAGGAATCAATACCGTACAACAGAGCAGGCAACAGGCCAGCATCACCACGCTGGAAATCACCAGCGTCAAGACGAGCCGGAATAAAAGATACAACACAAACACCCCGACATGGGCCTTAAAGAGGTCGAGAAACAGGCCCCAGGCTGTCATCACACGGCAGGAGTGCAGGATCATGAGCGGGACGACAAAATCATTCAAAAACGCCAGCAGGCATCCAAGGACGAGAATATAGCTCATAAAAAAAAGGACGCCCAGTAGGATTGCGCCCAGGGCATTGATCCCGAAATTGTGGCGCCCAATGTCCGGCCAGGCCACGAACATGAGCAGAAGCCCGAAGGTGGCCAGGACAGCCAGCGCGGCGATGCCGAAGCAGATGGAAAACAAAAACAGCGAATTGCCCTGACGACGGAAACGGCGCCAGGGGACCTGAATTTCCCCGCGGTTATTGAGCACGTTGTTCAGGAACATGAATTTACCGCGGCAACTGGCCCAGGCCATAACCAGTATGACCGCCAGGATGACGATTGCCATCCCGATCCCCGCCGAAATTACCAGGGCTAGGTGGGCCTGCATCCAGGCCAGTACCTTGTGGCCGGCGGGCGAATCGAACGCGTTGTTCGGCGTCAGGTTAAAGTTCGGCGCAAAGCCTTCGGTCAGCGACGCCAGCCACGCCGTAAAGCCAAGCCCCAGCCATTTGATTAAATTAAACGGGGAGAACAATACCTGCCGGACCGTACCCAGCGCCTTGCCCACAGGTTCAACGACGGAGATATGTGCCATGGTAACCTCCTTAAAGGAAATGTAGAATGAAGAATGCAGAATGTAGAATTTTTTTGCGCCATAGATGTATTCGCTGCCAACCATCAACCATCGAATCGGCAATCGGCAATCGGCAATCGGCAATCGGCAATCGGCAATCGGCAATCGGCA
>JAHIMN010000022.1 GCA_018896395.1 Verrucomicrobiota bacterium
ACGGCCGGACTTTTCAGGCCAATGCCGTCAAGAAGGCGGTTTCGCTGGCCATGCTGACGAAACTTTGGACGCTGGCGGACGATTCCGGTTTGGAAGTCGACGCTCTAAACGGCGAGCCGGGGGTCTATTCCGCGCGTTTTGCCGGCGAACCGGCGAATTACGTTGCCAACAATGTCAAGCTGTTGAGCCTGCTGGAACAGCAGGCTCACCGTGTGGCGCGCTTTATATGTGTCGTGGCCCTTTCAAGTCCCAGCGGTCGGGCCCAGATTGTCGAGGGCGTTTGTCAGGGCCGGATTTTGCGCGAGAGCCGCGGCGAACAGGGGTTTGGCTACGATCCGCTCTTTGTGCCCGATAATTACGAGCAGACATTTGCACAGATGGACGCCGCGCTTAAAAATCAAATTTCACACCGTGCCATGGCTCTCAAGCGAGCCATGCAGACCTGGAGCGAGCTGCTGGGTCAGTCGACCGCCGATTGGCCCGCGCACCGGACGAAGCGGCGCGAAACACGTGGCGCGTAAAGCGTGGAGGAATTTTAAAGTTGGTAGGTAGTGTGCCTCCCACATGAAATAGTTGCCGAAGGCCTAAACGAATCCTCTTAGGGTTCCGCGCGCGGCCCGATCGCCAGGCGCACGATCGCATTCGAACCTTCCGGCTCCATCCACAGCGTGCACGATTGGAGCGGGCGGATTCGCTCCAGGAGCGTCCGCGCGGCCTTGATGGCGTGTGGCGTCGAAGGTGTGTCGGCCGTGCGCTGACTCAGGCCCCATAGGCTTAACGCCAACTGGATGGTCTTGCCGCCGGCATCAAGGTCCAGCCAGGCCAGTCCCGATGTATTTTTGGCCGACATCGAGCCGTGCCAGCCCTCAGGTGTCAGCGGAGTTTCGTTCCCCAGCTTCTGGAACCGTTGCATCAGTTTGGTCAGACTGCCGGCCTGGCTGGATACAATCAGCCAATCGCCGACGAGGGTGTAGGCCGGCCGGTCTTCCGCTTCCAGTGCGGCTTGCAGTTTGTTGCTGGTGATTTCAATTGTCCAAATCGCTTGCGAACCCACGGCCAGCGGCATGGGGTCCTGGATGAGCCCCAGCCGGTGCCGTGCATTCAGTAGATCGAGTTCGCGGCTGATCATGCGGTGAACGCTATCCGGTCGTCTCACGCGCGTAAAGGCCATGAGGGCCGGAATGCTCATACGCAACGGTTTGCGGCCATAGCCGCCCCCATACTCGCCGGTGAAGAGTGCCAGCACTAGGCCGCCAGGCTCCGCCGGAGCGCTTCGCCCAGGCGAGTTGGTATCCTGTTGAATCCAGTCGGATTGAAGGATGCGCCGGGTCGTCTGGAGCCAGGCGGGGGCGGTTGCTGTTGAGCGCAGTCCGTCATGGATCGTGGGCAATGGCAATGCAATGACCAATGCCGGCAGATCTCCCAAGGCCTGCTCTACGGCGGCTACGTCCATGCTATCCGCCAATCGGGCCTGTCGGTACGGGCTTGGTCGCACCCGGATGGTCACGGCAAGTCCCTGGTCATCAAAGCGGGTAAGGGCACCGGTCAGCGTAAATTGTTCCGCGTTGGTGGGACCTTGCCACTGACACCACACGACATCCGGGAAAACAGGTTCCGGCATCGTCCGCAATTCGGACAGCGCCCGAGTGGAAGGTATCAATCCGTCATAGGCCATAAGCATATAACGAATTGCGGCCGGATCGGGCGACAAGCAGGCCAGGAAAACACCGTCGCCGCAGGCGAACGATAGTCGTTGGCCGTCGGCCAGGGCCTGCCCGCCTGCCCGAGCTCGGCCAGGGAGCTCGGCCAGGGGCGTTTGCAGGCCCCACATGGTTCGGCTTCCAAAGGTGCCCAGGTTTTTGATACCCGGCCATTGGCCCCAAAACAGGGCCCAGCGCACGCAAGGGCTCCAACCTCCAATCCAGGAGGCCATCATCCAAGTGGACTTGCCGATGCCGCCTGGTGCCGGAAGATAAGCGAGCAAAGTTTCGCGTCGGGCCAGCCGTATCAGTCGTGAAACCGAAAAAAGCGTGTTGGGATCCGGGGTCTGTCCGGATGTTTCTTCGGTACCGAGCAAGGGATTCAGCCAGATGTTGGTGGCCAGCTGAGGCCAGCGCTGGCCCAGGTTCTGGTGCGAACTGACCAGTGCGGCATCGGCGGGAATGGCGCGATACAAACTTGCGGGATCATAAGGCATCCAGAATAAATAGCCGGTCACGGTGATAAAAAAAACCGCCAGCGCACAGGATGTGAGCCATCGTCGTCGCAACATCATACAGGTAGCCTTTGTCCCCGAGGTTTTTTAGGATGCGGAGCCGGTTTCCAGCGTGCCGACCAGGGCGCGTACCGAAGGCAGACGATGCCGCACAAGATAAGCTTCGATGCCTTTGATAACGGCCAATGTGCTCAAAGGCTCGGTGAAGTTAGCCGTGCCTACGGCGATCGCTGAAGCCCCGGCGATGATGAAGGCTAAGGCCTCTTTGGCCGAGGTAATGCCCCCCATGCCGATTACCGGAATCTTAACGGCCTGGGCCGCTTCCCAGACCATCTTGAGCGCGATGGTGTGAATGGCCGGACCGGTCAGTCCGCCCGTGATATTGGCCAGGATCGGTCGCCGCGTTTCGATATCAATCGCCATGGCGGGAAACGAGTTGATTAATGAGACGGCATCAGCACCGCAGGCTTCCGCAATTCGCGCGAATTCCGCGATGATCGTGACATTTGGTGAAAGCTTCGTAATCAGCGGCAGGCGGGTGCGCTTGCGTACGGCAGTAATGACCTGACGGGCCATTTTTGGGTCGGTGCCAAACGCGATGCCGCCGCGCTTGATGTTGGGACAGGAGATATTCAATTCCAAGCCATGCACGCCGGGCACATCGCTGAAGCGTTCGGCGATTGCCGCGTATTCCTCGATCGTGTGGCCCCAGATGTTGACAATCACCGGCGCCTGGTACTGCCGCAGGAATGGAAGGTAATCGCTGACGAAGCCCGCAAACCCCGGATTCTGCAGGCCAATGGCATTGAGAAGTCCGCCCGGCACTTCCACCAAACGCGGGGTTGGATTGCCTTGGGCGGGCTTAAGGCTGATGCCTTTAACCACGATGGCGCCCAGCCGGTTGAGATCAACGAGGCGGGCAAATTCCGGCCCGTAGCCAAATGTGCCGGAAGCCGTCATGACCGGATTCTGCATGACGAGGCCGCCGATGCGGACAGTCAGGTCCGTATGCGCGTCTATGCGTTTTAGCGTGCGAGTCATTGCTCTTGGTCCCTCCTGCGCCCATCGTTAGAGATCAGAGGTCAGAGGTCAGAAGTCAGATGTCTGTCGTCCGGCATCCGTCGTCCGTCCTCTGTCCTCCCATACAATGTCCCGGCACGCGAAGACCGGTCCCTCCGTACAGACGCGCGCCCAGGCCCACTTTTCCCTGCCGGCCGCATCCCGCATCCGCACTTTTTGCACGCAGGCCAGGCAGGCGCCCAGGCCACAGCCCATGTGCCGGTCCATGGAAATCCAGCCGCTCCAGCCGCACCGGACGGTGCGTTTGCACACCGCCTTTAACAGGCCGTTCGGTCCGCAGGCGAAAAACTCAGGGGTGCGCCCGCGCAGGTCTTTGTTGAGCCACGCGTCCAAAATGCGCGTGACGAGTCCCTTTTGGCCGGCGCTTCCATCTTCGGTAGCCACGCGCACGTTCCAACCCAGTCTCCGGAAATCGTCCGCGCACAGGATATCATCCGCGCATTTTCCACCGACAAACACAATGCCTTTACCCCTTGCGCGTTGTGCCACCAGGTAAAGCGCGGCCATGCCGTAGCCGCCGGCTACGAGCACCGGCAGGCTGTTCCTGCGTACGTTGGGATATCCAATGCCAAGCGGGCCTATGAGGTTGACTTCATCGCCGGTGCGCAACGACTCCATGGCCTGCGTGCCTTTGCCGACGGTTTTATATAGGATCGCCAATCGGCCGGCCTGCGCCCGGAACACGCTGAAAGGGCGGCGCAGAACGGCGTCCGCCAGGGATGGCACGCGCAGGTGCACGAACTGACCCGGCTGGACTGCAGGCGCAATTAGCTTCGATTTCAAAGTCAGCAACCGGTAACCGCCGTTCACGACTTTGTGATGCAGAACCGTTGTGTTTTCAATCAGCATGGCCAGGGTCTGAACGTTATTATCATGACTTGTGTAGCTGCGCTCCCTTGTTCCCGCTACGAATAGCCGTAAAACGTATTCAAAATGTGACAGGCCCGGGAAGAAGTCAAGTTTTTTCACGTTCACCTGGGGATCATTTCCCGCTTGTGTGTTCCCCCGTCCCCATCTATAGTTCAGCCTATTCGAAAAGCCTTTCGAATGGGGGGTTCTAAGTTAACGGTTCACGTTTCACGGTTCAACGGCTGGAGAGCGAGAATGGCTGAACGGGCTGCAGAAACCGAGGCGCTGC
>JAHIMN010000208.1 GCA_018896395.1 Verrucomicrobiota bacterium
CACATCGGCCAGCACTAAGCCGATCGCGCCTTCGATTTTGCGGGGATCGCCCTTCGACGGCGGCACCGAGACCTCGTAGGGCTCTCTATCGGATTGCCGCCGGGCCCGGACCATCACGTTTTCGATCCCGAAGTCGTCGCTGCACACGTACTTCAGGTCGAGAATATCCTCGCGGAACACCACGGGCGGATCCGGAAAGCCGATCACGGTGATGACCGGCGGATTGTCGGGAATCACGCGGACATGGTACGGCAGCTCGCGGTAGTTGCTGGTGCCGATATCGGACTTCAGGCGGATGGAGAAGCTACTCTCCTTATCAATGGTGAAACGGAAGGAGCCATGCCGGCGTTGCTTGTCCCAGCGGATCCGATAACTGATTTCCGGGAACGCGACCTCGCTTTCACGAATGGCGAGGGAACTGTCGAAGTCCACGGTCACACGCGTTCCTTCGAAGCCTTTGAGTTCACGGCCTTTCAGTTCCTCCCGCTCGGCTTTGAGGCGGGTGTAACGCGGATAGTCGTAGCGGACATGCAGCTTCTGAATTTTCGGACACGGTTTGACCTCCACCCTATGGAAGGCGCTCCGACCATCACCGGCCGTCACGTGAAAAACGAACGGCCGGTTCACCTCCCGCAGGACGGCGCTGAACCGCGCCATGGGCCGGGGTGTCATGAGGATTTCCTGTCGTTTGCCCTGGTCATCCACATACAGCATACACTGGCTATCCTTGGGCACGTGTCCCGTAAGTTGCACCTTGATCTCGAGATCGTCACCCTGGGAAATGCTCTGAAAGAGAGGGGCGGCAATATCTATTACCGTCAGGGAAGGACGGGGATGGTTGCCCAATGGGTCCAGGAACCGCTCGATCAGGACCGACATGCGCATGAATGGCCAGTTGGTCAACGCGATGGTGATGGCAACCATGCAGAACATCAGGATCAACCTGCGCGGGGTTTTCCCGTAGCCCAGAATCCGGACGGGGTCAGCCTGCGCGCCGATGGCCTCCGCCTTCTGGAGCGTTGCCGTCAGGAAATAAGGGGCAATACCATGGGGCGTGAGAATTTCACGTCCGCAGAAGTTCAGACTGCTGCGCAGGACATCCCGGCTCTGGGGCATGGCGCGATCCAGCTCGCTGGCGGCCCGGTCCGGGTTGCGCCGGCGGATGCATACACATAGCGTCCATAATACCAGGAGCGCAGGCACGACGGCGGCCAAGCCCGGCAGAACTAATCTCAGCAGCCGCGGCAGTTCAACGAACCGATCCACAAGGATGGCAATCAGGAAAAAGCCGGCGAGCGCTACGATGGCCGCGCTCAGCAGTTCATACGCGCGCCGCCGGGTTTGGTAGCGCATATAGTAACCAAACAGATGCGCCATCCGTCCCGGCAGGTTCGCAGGCAGCTTCCTTGGGAACCAACGGCCCCACGGGAATTGCCCGCCGGGATCGGCCGGTTGCGGTGCGATCGATTTGGGACGTGATGGGAGTTCAGTATCCATACTACAGCACCAACCCGGCGCGCCGCCGCATAATCCATTCCACGATGATCCAGACCAGCAGCAGCAGCAGTACGCCCGTGAGATTCCACAGCGGCCATTCGCGCAGGTCCACTTGACAGTTGACCTTAACTGGGATTGCCCGGATTTTACTTTCAAGGTCCGGCAATGGGACAAAGCTTCCGCCAGCCTGATTCGCCAGCCGGGTCAGGAAATCGCCGTCGAGGCCGGTGGCCAGGTTTTCGCTCATGATGGGCGCCAGCGTTTGCGTGGCATACAACCTGCCATCCGTGGTGCGCAACTCCAGCAGGCCTTCCGCGGGAATCCGCAGGCTGGCCATGGCGAGATCGCCCCCGGCGGAACGCGCCAAGGCCACCTCGTTCGTGCGGCGGTCGGGGAATGTTACCTGGATGGTCCCGCCGGACGCTCCCTGTACAAGGACGTACGCCATCGAACCAACCAGCGGGGTGGACGGGTAAAGGGTCAGGTTGGCCGATGGCTCGGCAAAAAGCGGCGCCAAGCTATCTTCCAGCAATGATGCGAGAAAGCGGTTCAGTGCGGCGCCGCTGTTCCATTCCCGCATTCGGAAAAGGTCGCCAATTCCCAGTTGGTAGATTCGTCCCCGCCCATAGAAGCCCAGCGAAAGGCAAGGCGTTGTCCCGTAAACCAGTAATGGCAGAGTCTGGGAATTGACGGCGTGGACATGCGCCGGCGACGGAAACTCGCGCCACATCCCCATGCTCCGAGCTCCGTCCGCCGAGAGCGAAATGACCGGGAGAAGCCGGGCCGCATGCGTAGGCTGTAAGTGATTGGGACGCGACGCGGGAATGACGGTGATGGCGGGGGCGGGGGCGTCGCCCAGAAGACCGGACAATAACGGAGCGATAGATAGCCCCTGCTCGTCGGTCAAGATCAGCAGGCTCCCGCCCTCTTTGATCACGAAGTCCTTGAAGATCGCGACGCTTTGTGTGCTCATACCCGGCCAGGATTCTCCGTCAAGAATGACGAGACGGTACGGTTGTAGCTGAGTAAGGCCGCCCGGCAAGGGCAGGTTCTCCTGCTTCTCGGTGGCAGGCGTCTGCTTGGCCGTGCCCCAGAACACCTTCCGGACGGCGCAGGGCTCCCTGGCGAGCGCGCGGAGCAGATAAACCAGGTCCCAACGCGGTGCGCGGGCAATGACCAGCGCCGGTATCGGCCGCTGCAGGATATGCATGCCGATCCGCACGCTGTTGTTATCCGGAAAGGCATCCGCCGCCTCCGTCCGCGCCGTCAACACCGCAGGCGTCTTGATCTCCGAGGGCACGCGAAACTCCAGATCCAGATTGAGACGATTGTTCCCGTCGGCCTGGACGTTTTGTTCCGCGAGACTCTGGCCGTCGGCCTGTATATCTACCTTGATCGGGGTGCCGGCCGGTACGCAGGTTTTGAGGACGACCTTGAGGTTTCCCTTCTTCTGGGCGAGGACCAGCCGCGGGCAGGAGTAATCAAGAATGGCAACGTCCGGTTCGGTGGTAATCCGCCCGACGCCAGCCAGGATCAACGGCGTCTTGCAGGCAGACAACCGGCGCATGACGTCCGGTCGTTCGGGGAGGTTTTGGCAGCCGTCGGTAACCAGAACCAAGGCGCTGAGACGTTCCTTGGCGGATGCGGTAATGGCCGTATCGATGCTGTCGAAGAGATCGGTTTCGCTTGCGGCATTGGCGGGGTCAAGGGGTTCCCATCCCGCGAGCCGCAGGGAATGATTTTGCGCCAAGTCGGTACTCGCGCTCAAGCGTTGGGTCAGACGCCGTGCCAGCTCGAAACGGGAGAGTTTCGCGACATCCGCGATGCCTTTGCGCTTTTCATCCGGAAGCTTTTGCCACACCGTCTGGTCGCACCGCTGCTGCAAGATTAACAGCGCCGGCATGGCTTGGTCGCAGGCGCGCAACTGCTCCGCATATTGTCGCAGGATCACCATGATCTGCTCGGATGGCGGCAGTTGATGGCTGTCGCCCGGCAGGGCTTCCAGAAAAGCGCTCGCCACACGCAGCAGGTTTGCGATGGCCTGCGAAGCCGCAAGTTGGTTCGATGCCGCAGCTGTTTGGAGCACCGCGTTGGTTTCAAGAGCGGTGATTTGCTGAAGATCCTTGGGCAGCGTGCCCAGGAACCCGGCGGCGCGTTGGCGCTCCTC
>JAHIMN010000312.1 GCA_018896395.1 Verrucomicrobiota bacterium
CGCCAAAGGCGAACAGCACGTTTTTGATCTTGTAAACTCTTAATACGCAACTAATTATTCGTCTATACAACATGTTGGTTTTAACTTTTTGTTAAGAAACTAATCAAGAAAGTGATTCTATGACCAAACGAACAAAGCAATTTATCGTGGCCGACATGAAGCTGGCCGATTGGGGCCGTAAGGAAATTGACTACGCCGAGGTGGAAATGCCGGGCCTGATGGCTCTGCGCCGGGAATATGGCCGCCAGCGTCCGCTGCGGGGCGCGCGGATTACCGGGTCACTGCATATGACCATCCAGACGGCCGTGCTGATTGAGACTCTGCAGGCTTTGGGCGCCCGGGTCCGCTGGTCGAGTTGCAATATTTTTTCAACCCAGGACCATGCGGCTGCTGCCGTTGCCGCGCGCGGTACCCCGGTGTTCGCCTACAAGGGTGAATCCCTGTCGGAATATTGGGAATACCTGGACCAATCCCTGGATTGGGGTCGCGGCCAGGGACCCACCACCATCCTGGATGATGGCGGCGACGCCACGTTCTTTGTGCACCTGGGCCACCAGGCCGAGGAGAACCCGAAGATCCTGGACGCCAAGCCCGGCAGTCCCGACGAGCGTGCCCTGCTGGAGCAGTTAAAGAAATCCCGGCGGCGGGATCCGAAACGGTTTCACCGGATCGTGCCGTCCATCGTGGGCGTTTCCGAGGAAACCACAACGGGCGTTCATCGGCTGTACCAGATGATGGAAAAAAAACGCCTGCTGTTCCCCGCGTTTAACGTCAACGATTCGGTCACGAAATCCAAGTTTGACAATCTCTACGGCTGTCGCCACTCGCTCGTGGATGGTATCATGCGCTCCACGGACGTCATGCTGGCCGGCAAAGTGGCTGTGGTGGCCGGATATGGCGACGTCGGCAAGGGCTGTTGCCAATCCCTGCGCGGCCAGGGGGCGCGCGTCATGGTGACCGAGATCGATCCCATTTGCGCCCTGCAGGCGTCCATGGAAGGGTATGAAGTCGTGTGCATGGACCAGGCCGCGCTTGTCGGCGATCTGTTTATCACGGCCACCGGCTGTTGCGACGTTATTACCGAGCGGCACATGCGCCGGATGAAACACATGGCCGTGGTCTGCAATATTGGACATTTCGATTCGGAAATCGAAGTCGAAAAACTCCGGCGCTACACCTGGATGCCCATCAAGCCGCAGGTGGATAAAGTCACGTTTCCGAGTGGCCGGAGTATCGTATTGCTGGCGGAGGGGCGACTGGTCAACCTGGGCTGTGCCACGGGGCATCCCAGTTTCGTGATGTCGAACAGTTTTACCAACCAGGTGCTGGCGCAGATCGAACTCTTTACCCATCCGGAGCAATACCCCACGGGAGTGTTCGTTCTGCCCAAGATTTTGGATGAAAAAGTCGCCCGTTTGCACTTGGGCAAGCTGGGGGTCCAGCTGGAAAAGCTCTCCCGCAAGCAGGCGACCTATCTCGGCATTAAAAGCCAAGGCCCGTACAAAACGGAGCATTACCGATATTAAGGGCATGCAATAAAGCAATACCAACGAAATTTCAAAATCCAAGTTCCAAATTCCAAGGAAATACAATCAATTATGACAAAGGAAAAAACGGAAAGAAAACCAGGATTTATTTTGTCTTTATTGAAATTTGACTATTCCTTGGAATTTGGATTTTGGAACTTGGAATTTTTCCGTCTTTTGAATTAATGCGCATCCTAACGACCTATATTACCCGGCAGTTTCTGCTGACGTTTGCCATTACGCTGGCGGTATTCCTGTTCGTCATGGCGGTGGGGAATATCTTCAAGGTCATTGATCTGTTCTCGCGGGGGGTGCCGGGGCTTTTGATCCTGCAGGTGTTTTCCTATGGGATTCCCTTTTCCCTGATTTTTGCCATTCCCATGAGCGTGATGGCCGCGGCGTTTTTGATCTTCAGCCGCATGGCCAGTGATCGCGAGCTTATCGCCATGAAGGCGTGCGGGATCAGCCTCTGGCAGGTCGTTCAAGCGCCGGTCTTTATCGCCGCTGTGCTCAGCCTGGTCTGCATCTATATCAACTGCAATCTGGCGCCCGACAGCCACTATGCCCGCCGCACCGTGCTGGGCAAGCTGGGCGTGGAAACGCCGCTGACGCTCCTCGACGAGGGCCGGTTTATCCGTGATTTTCCGGGATTCACCATTTACATATCCCGTAAAGACGGGCACCGCGTGTCCAACATCGTCATTTATGAGTTCGACAGCAAGGGCGTCAAACAGACCGTGCGGGCCAAATCGGGCACGATTGAGGCCGATAAACAGAATCCGGGCAAAATCATGATCCGCTTGTTCCAGGTGCGCATAGACCAGGCCGACGATCAGTTTCCCAACGACCTGAGCCGCACGAAGCGCCTGAGCGCCGATGAATATCCGGTGACCATTGATGTGGCCGAACTGATGAACCGGGGCGTCATCTGGAAAAAGCGGGCCGATTTGACCATGCTGGAAATTTTCAGGACCATTCGCGGTTCCATGCTGTTCACCGCCGACGATTTCACCGACCTGAACGGTCTGGCGCAGGTACTGCTTGATCCGCCGGACAGGCTGACCGATTTTGTCCAGGCCCACCTGTCTGATAATACCTTGGCGTGGCTCAATAAGTTCGATGGCTCGCCATCCCGCGCGGCGCGGGATAAACGCGCTGGCCACGCTCTTGGCGTGGCCACGAGTGGTTTGCCGGCGACTCGCGTGGGTTTGCCGGCGGCGTTGGTCACGGATTTGAACCGGCTGATGGCCGGGCCGTGTCTTTATACGGCCCAACGTTTCCAGGGGGTTAATCTGAATAATAATACCCGCGCCTTGTTGGGCCATCAGCCGGCCGGAGATGCCCTTTTGCGCCTCAATCGCATGCTGTTTGAGGACGCCTATCCGGCATTTCTGGCACGCAATTTCCTCTCCAATCTCAAAGCGGAGGATGCCGTCGTGCACCGGATGTCACTCATGGTGGAAGCCAGCACCCGCCTGGCGCTGTCACTTTCGTGTTATGCCTTTGTCCTGCTGGGTGCGGCGCTGGGCATGAAGATTCACCGCAAGGAATCCTCCATCGGCATTGCGGTGTCACTGCTCCTGGTCTTTGTTTTTTATTTCTTCATCATTATTGCGGATGCCCTGGTGAATTATCCCAAATATCAGCCGCACCTGATCGTCTGGATCCCGTTTGTGGCGTCCGAAATCATCGGCTACGTGCTCATCAAACGGGCGAATTAGTCCTGCCTGAACTCCGGTGTTGTCATGGCCCGTGCCGCCGGCTACTATAACGTCATGACTCCTCCACA
>JAHIMN010000209.1 GCA_018896395.1 Verrucomicrobiota bacterium
AGTCAGAGATCGGCTCTACCGGAACAGCCATGTTCAAAGTTGATGTACACCCGGATGTGTATGCAGAGATGGAACACTCGCGCGCGTGGTACGAAGAACGTGCGGAAAATCTTGGTGTAGAGTTCCTCGGCGAGGTGGACAGAGCTATCGAAACGGTTCGCGAAGCACCCACCCTCTGGCCATTTCGTGACGAAAGACGAGGGATTCGTCGTTACCTTGTCCACCGCTTTCCATATGGGGTCGTGTACCGGACTGGAGATCGGGTGGTCCAGATCATAGCGGTGATGCATTTGCGACGCCATCCAGACTACTGGCGAGGGAGACTCCCGTACTGGAACGACGGCCACACAGAGCAGCCGGGTTGACTCCGTCCCCCTCGTGGTTGATTATCTTGGATACCAATGACTCCCAAAGTAACCATCGTCATTCCGGTCTGGAACGGGGCCGCCTTGCTGGTAGCGTGCCTCGATGCCCTGGCGGCGCAATCGTTCCGCGATTTTGCCGTGTTCGTGGTGGATAATGGCTCGACCGATAACAGCCGCGCGCTGGTGGCACAGCATGCGCCGCAGGCCGCATTGATTGCCTGGGAGCGCAACCGCGGATTTGCCGCCGCCGTGAATGCCGGTATCCGCGCCAGCCGTACGGAGTACGTGGCACTCCTGAACATGGACACGTCGCCGCGCCCGGATTGGCTTGCGAACCTTGTCCAGGCGATGGATAAGAGCGCTCCGGATGTCGGCGGTCTGGCTTCCAAAATGTTATTGATGACCGATCCCGCCGTTGTGGACGACTGCGGCGACAGCCTCTCGTGGCAAGGTGCCGCCGCCAAGCGAGGGCATGGCCGGAGCGCGGCTGAATTTGAAAGTGGGGGCGAAATATTTTCGCCATGCGCCGGCGCCGCGCTATACCGGAAATCATTTTTGGATGAGCTGGGCGGATTTGACGAACGCTTTTTCGCATACCTTGAGGATGTGGATTTGGGCCTGCGCGGGCGGTTGCACGGCTATCACTATCACTTTGTCCCGATGGCGGAAGTCCTCCATCAAGGTCATGCGAGCGGTCTGCCCCAAGCGCGCTATGTGCGCCTCATAACGCGTAACCGGATTCTCCTGCTTCTGAAAAACCTGCCGGTGCGCCTGCTTATCCGGCATGCGGCGTCACTGCTTTATGGCCAGATTTATTTTTTCATCGCCTACCGGCGGCCGTTGGCCGCGTTAGCCGGATATTTATCGGTTTTGCCGCTGTTGCCGCATATTGTGCGGGAGCGCCGAGCGGTTCAACCGAACCTGAAACTCACACTGGCGCAGGTGGAGCATCTGCTGACGCCGACGATGAACGAGCCGCCCTTGCGGGAATTGGCACGAACCTGGTGGCGGTTATGAAGAAATGTGGAATGTAGAATGCGGATTGCGGAATGGAAACAGGTGTGACCAACCGTGAACCTTGAACGGTGAACCTGATAACCTTTCATCATGAATATCCTTTATCATCTTACCTCGCCCTCCCCGCCCATCCCGGGCACGGATGCCGTGTTCCAGGAGATCGAGGCCCTGCGCCGCCGGTTTGGCGGCGAATGCCTCCAGCTTTTTCCGCTACGCCGACCCAGCCGGATATTTCCAAAAAAACTTTACGGCCTTCACCAGCACCGCGCCCTGCGCCGCGTGGAGCCTTCGGTGGACCTGCACCATCTGTATTACGCCACGCTCTATCCGTTTCCCTGGTTGCGCGCGCTCCGTAAGCCGCTGATTTATTCGGCCGTGACGGGCGTGGGGGCGCACATCGAATGCGGGCGCGCCGACTCGTCTGGCAAGGCCGCCGGGCGAGATTGGCTGAAAACTGTGCATACCATCGTCTCGTGCAACCCGCGGGATGAAGCCGCGCTCCGGGCGTTGCGTCCGGCGCGCTACCGGATCATTCGGCCGGGCATTGCCGTGGAGCGGTTCAGTCCTGTGCCGCTTCCGCTCCGGGACGAACTGGTCCTGCTGGTGGGTTCCGCGCCCTGGATCCGCCGGCAGTTCCAGACGAAGGGCATAGACTTGCTCCTGGATGTCGCCGGGTCCTTGCCTCTGCGCCTGGTGTTCCTGTGGCGCGGGCTCCTGCGCGACGAGCTTGGGCGCCATATCGCGCGGCGCGGACTTGCCCGGCGCGTGGAAATCATCAATGAAGCAACTGACGTCAACCGGGTGCTGGCGCGCGTGCATGCCACGGTGGTTTTGGCGGAAACGGAAAGCCAAGTCAAGGCCTATCCCCACTCCCTGATGGAATCGCTCTCCGCCGGCAAGCCGGCGTTGGTCAGCGGATGCATTCCGATGGCTGATTATGTGGCGGAGACGCAATGCGGGGAGGTTGTGCCCCGCCTCACGCCGGATGACCTGCGCGCGGCGATTCAAAGGCTCATGGACCATTATGGCGAGCGCCAAGCCAAAGCCCTGGCGCGCTGCCGCGCCGATTTTGCGCTCGCGCCCATGCTGGAGGCCTATGGCGAGGTGTATGCCCAGGCCGTCAAACCATCCGGATGGAGGGCGTCATGATGATCGGACAGCGTCTGGCGGAAAGAATCAAGATGGCCGTTCTTGGCATTTGCCGGCCGAACCTGCTCGACGGTTTTGTTGCCACAGCCGATGCCAACCAAAACGCGGTGGATATTTTCAAGGACGAATGGGCATCCGCCCTGCCCGCCGGTCTGGGTGTGCGCACGGGCACTATTCCGCTGTTCGAGGATGCGCGCATCCAATGGCTCAACCAGCGCTTTCCCGTGGCGGGCAAAACGGTGCTGGAACTCGGGCCGCTGGAAGGCGGGCATACCTGGCAGTTGGAACGCCTCGGTGCGGCAAGCATCCTGTCCCTGGAAGCCAACACACGCGCGTTCCTGAAATGTTTAATCGTCAAGGAACTGCTTGACATGAAGCGGGCGCGCTTCCGGTGTGTGGATTTCATGGCCTACCTGGAATCTACGCCCGAGCCTGTTGATTTCTGCGTGGCCAGCGGTGTGCTTTACCACATGCGCCGGCCGGCGGCACTGTTGGAGCGAATATGCCGCGTGGCCGACAACCTCTTCTTGTGGACACATTACTATGATGAAACTATCATCCGGCAGAACCGGGATATCGCGTTCCGGTTTTCACCGGGCGTGCCGGCCGAGCACGACGGGTTTCGCCATACCGTCTACCGACGGGAGTACGGGGCCGGATTGTTTTCCCGGCGCTCGTTCGGCGGCAATGCCGGGTTCAGCTACTGGCTAAGCCGGGACGATATCCTGGGCGCGTTGCGGCATTTTGGCCTGACGGAAATCGAAACGCAATTTGAGCAGACGGATCATCCGCACGGCCCGTGCTTCGCGCTAATTGCGAAACGCAAGCTATAGCCTTTAGGCTACATCTCCGCCGTATTTCCCGACGATATTAAAAACGGCCGGTTTTACCACGGCTTGGGCGAATAGCGGGCTAAAGCATAAATGGTGGAATAGATGTTGGCAGGCACCGCGGTCGGTCCGCCGAATATACCACCGACCTGTTCCCGGCCAGCCACATCGACGCCGCCCGTATTATAGATAATGGTCCACTCACCGGTGACGTAATTATACAAGGCGTTGTCGTCAAATCCATTGCCGTCATAATCTCCTGCGGGAACCGGCAAAGTTTCGCCGTAAACGCCATTATAAAATTCAGTGCGATTGGGAATGCCCCATTCCGTTGTTGTGATTTTATAGTAGCACAGGCTACCAGGATAAAGCGAGTCGGACGGTCTCAATTGGTAATAACCTGGCGCGGGCAAGGAACCCGAGGAACCCCAAACGTAATCTTCCGATCCTCCAGTGCCGACATAGAAGATAGCCCCGCCCGAACCCGTCATGGACCAACCCCGGTAATAATACCCCAGATCATCTATGCCGTCCCGGTCGTAGTCGAACGGCATCGGCAAGACCGTGTAGGTTTGCGGGTTTTCCCAGGACCGGAAATCGCCCAGATACCCAAACTTGCCTGAGTCTGACCACCCCTTGCTTAAAGAGTAAACGGACCATATGCCGGTCAAGGGATCATACACGCCCACGTCGGTGACGCGGTCCCCGTCGTAATCGGCCGGCACCGGCCACATGCCGGGTTGGCCGAAAATGCCCTTTTCTTCCCCGCCACTGCTGAACTTGCCCCACCAAGTGGCCGTGGTGGAATCGAAGACGACAAAGTCGGTCTGGCCGTCGCCATCGTAATCGCCGGGCGCGGGCAGGTAGTTCCCACCACCCATTGTGACGTTAGTGAACGTCTTACTGCCGATCAGATAGACCTCCCACAGCCCCGAGGCCGGGTAATAGATCGCCGGATCACTCAGGCTATCGCCGTCAAAATCGTTATTGACTTTTAGAGATTTAGCTTTTAATGCCAGATTGTGCCAATCACTAGCCGCAATGGCAATCACGCCGCTTTGCCCGAGCACCGGCACATCGCACTGATCATGCAAATTGTATCCCCATGCGATCACATTGCCAGCCTTCAGCGCCAGACTGTAATATCTACCACACGCAATGGCGCTCACATTGCTTAGCGCCGCTGCCGGCACATCGCACTGGCCGGAGTCATTATATCCCCATGCGATTACCTGGCCATCCTTCAAAGCCAGGTTATGAGTCCAACCACACGCAATGGCGCTCACATTGCTTAGCGCCGCTGCCGGCACATCGCACTGGCCGTAATCATTGGCTCCCCATGCGATTACCCGGTCATCCTTCAAAGCCAGATTATGAGTCCGACCACACGCAATGGCGCTCACATTGCTTAGCGCCTCCGCCGGCACATCGCACTGGCCGTAGTCATTATATCCCCATGCGATTACCTGGCCATCCTTCAAAGCCAGATTGTGAGTCCAACCACACGCAATGGCGCTCACATTGCTTAGCGCCTCCGCCGGCACATCGCACTGGCCGTAATCATTGGTTCCCCATGCGATTACCTGGCCATCCTTCAGTGCCAAACTGTGCAAAGATCGACATGCAATGGCGCTCACATTGCTTAGCGCCTCCGCCGGCACATAGTCACTGGCTCCCCATGCGATTACCTTGTCATCCTTCAGCGCCAGACTGTGAGCATCACCACACGCAATAGAGATAACACGACTTAGCGCTTCCGCCGGCACATCGCACTGGCTATGCAAATTGTATCCCCATGCGATCACTTGGCCTCCTGCATAGGAATTATGCGCAAATAGAGACGTCAGGCAAAATCCGGCAAGCGCCAAGAATCGCGATGCAAAGACATGTTGAGTAATCATGTGTGACTTCCTTTCCTTATAATGCGGTTCTTATAATTACTTATACCAAACAAAATATATATAAGCAACAACTATGCCAAAATGTATGTAGAATGAAATAATAATATAATATGTTACCCGGGTCTATTCTGCTGATTTGCCTTGACGAAGCGCTCTCGCTTGGACGACGATTTCTTAAGGTGAATTGCAATGTCAGTGATATTTATTGTCATTGTTAAGAATCTTAGAATATGAATATATAAATGTCCAATCAGATCGTTGGCCGCATTAGCCCGGTCCGGTCCGCAAAAACTCTGCCAGGGCCTCCTGCCAGGAGCGAATGGGAGCATCCAGGATGGACTGGATTTTGGCCGTGTCGAACCGCGAATTTTTTGGCCGCAGGGCGGGGGTCGGAAAAGCCTCACTGGTGCAGGGCGTGATTTTGGTCGGCAAGGTTAGCTGTGCGGCGATGAACCGGGCCACCTCGCAGCGCGAGGCATAGCCGGAGTTGGCAAAATGATAAAGACCCTCGCGGCGGTCGCGGATCAGGACGGCGATGACCCGGGCCATGTCTAAAGTCCAGGTCGGCGCGCCAACCTGGTCTGCAACCACCTTCAATTCCGCGCCGGTCCGGGCGCGCTCTTGAATCTTGCTGATAAAGTTAGCGCCGTGGCTTCCGTAACTCCATTGCACGCGCAATATGACGTGCGCACAGGCAGAGTGCTGAAGCGCCCTTTCACCTTCCAGCTTGGACCGGCCGTAAGCGTTAATTGGGTTGGGTGGATCGGTCTCGACGTAAGGCCGTGTTTGCCGGCCGTCGAAAACAAAATCGGTGGAAATGTGGACGACGAACGCGCCGCGTTCTTTGGCCGCCGCGCCTAATGCGCCCACTGCCCGGCTGTTTACCGCCAAGGCGGTGTCGAACCGCTTCTCGGCCTGGTCCACGTTCGTGAAGGCCGCGCAGTTGACGATAATCTGTGCACCGTCCAAGGCGTGTGCGAGGTGGTCGTTCCGGGTGAGGTCGAACTCCGGCAGGTCCAGGATGCGAACGGAATGCCCGGTCTGGACCAAGGCTGGCGCCAAGTCCGAGCCCAGCATGCCGCGCCCGCCCAGGATGGTGATGCAGTCGGCCATAATTCATCTTGGCTATTTGGTTGTGGCCGAGATCATACCTTCGGCGGGTGCCGGGCGACCAGGCTGTTGACGTGTGCCAGCGACTGGAATGTGCCGGCGTCGCTCCACCAGCCGGACATGCGATCGAAGCGCAATTCGCCGCGTTTAATATAGGCATTGTTAACGTCCGTAATTTCCAGCTCGCCACGGGCGCTCGGTTGACAGGCGCGGATGATGTCGAAGACCTGGGAATCAAAAAAATAAATCCCGGTTACGGCGATATGAGATTTCGGCTTTTTTGGTTTTTCCTCGATTGCCAGCACGCGGTCGCCGGCAACTTCCGCCACGCCAAAGCGCTCAGGATCGCTGACTTCCTTGCCGATGATCCGGGCGCCTTTCCGCTGGGCGCGGAAGGCGTCGGCATACGGGCGCAGGGCATCCTCAAAAATGTTGTCGCCCAGAATGACCGCTATGGGGTCACCATGCGCAAAATTTTCAGCCAGGCTCAAGGCCTGGGCGATGCCGCCGGCCTCGTCCTGAACTTTATATGTGAAACGGCAGTGAAAAGCGTGGCCGGAGCCGAGCAAGTTGACCATGTCGCCCATGTGCTCGGTGCCGGTCACAATCAAAATCTCCTCGATGCCGGCGCCGATCAGCTTTTCGATAGGGGAATATATCATGGGCTTTTGCCCGACCGGCAGAAGATGCTTGTTGGTGACCTTGGTCAGCGGCATCAACCGCGATCCGGTCCCACCCGCGAGGACAATGCCTTTCAGATTCATGCTGCACCCCCGTTTTTAAGAAGTAATCAGTGATCAGTTATCAGCAAGATGGCCATGCCAAAGATTAATCGGCCAACCTGCTTCTATCTCCATTCTCTTTTCCGCACTCCTCCATCCCAATCTGACATGCGGTTCTATCGAACCGCCGCTACACCCACAGCCGGAGATGTTCGTTCGTTGTAGCCGCCGTTCGATAGAACGGCAATGCCGTGTTCCGCAATCCGCAATCAACAATCAGAAATCAGCAATTGCAGCTAAAGTCGCGGTCAATGTCGCGGAAACGCGGGTTGCATTGGTCCTTTTCAGACAACAACGGTTCCGGTGTCGGCCAGGGAATGGCCAGATCCGGGTCGTTCCAGATGATCCCTTTTTCGCCCTGCGGATGGTAATAGTCCGTGCAATAGTAAAGAAATTCGGCTTCATCGCTGAGCACGCAAAACCCATGGGCAAACCCGATCGGTACGAAAAGCTGTTTTTTGTTACGGGCGGACAAAACCTCGCTGACCCAGTGTCCAAAGGTCGGCGAGCCGAACCGGATATCTACAACAACGTCAAAAACTTCGCCGCGGAGCACGCGGACCAACTTGCCCTGCGGATGCCCGACCTGGTAATGTAAACCGCGCAGAGTGTTGCGGACGGATTGGGAATGATTAATCTGGACAAAGTCGGCCTGAATGCCTTGTGCCGCGAAAGCATCCCGCCGGTAGGTTTCCATGAAGAACCCGCGGCGGTCCTCAAAGACCTTTGGCTCGATAAGCAAAACGTCCCGAATGGCTGTTGGCGTAAATTTCATGCCGTCTTGCATCTTTAACTTTTTTCGGCAAACCAATATTAGAATGGCCGGCGGCCGCAGAACAAAGCATCCACAAATTCGGTCACGCGCCCGATCAAGGGAAATTGCCGGTTGCATTTATAGAACAATGTTTTCAAAAGGCTATCGTAACCCGGTTGAACGAATCGCTGCATCGCGTGCTGCCAAAGATCGTCCAGCATAATCCAGACGCCTAACAGGCAGATCACAATGCCTACAACGGCCATCCAGGGCTTGGGCGCCCAAAGCATTAAAAACCCGATTAGCGCTAGGAGCAGGCCGGGATAAAAATGATGCACACCTTGCAGAGATTCCATCGTTACACGGTGGTTTGAAGTTTGAATCTCCGAATTATTATCCAAAGCATAAAAGCGGCCATAGCGCCGGCAATACCCATGGCGATAACAACCGGATGAACGGCGACCGGGTTCCAGTTCAACATGGGCCGGGCCATACCCTGTTGAAATTGCGCTGTACTGCCAATATGCCAAATCCGATTAAAAAACACGATGCAAATCAATATGGCCCCGGACAAAGGCACACCCAGCACCGCGAACAGCCCGGAACGGTGTGGCAGCAACTCGCGTGCCGTCATGATGCCGGCAAACAAGGACAAATGGTAGGCCGCCGCAAGATAAAGCAAAACCGGCGTTGCGACCAGGCGCGAATCCATCCAATACATCCACATCCAATCCGGTGCCATCTGGTAACAAACGACACCGGTCCCATATCCAAAAAGCGAGCCGAAAAGAAGGCCAATATAAAAAACCCTGTCCTTGAATAAAAGGCCCTGTCTTGGATGCCGGAAATGGTCCGCAAAAAGCATGGGGAAAAGCATCCCGAGCGCGAACATCAGAAATAGATCGAGAAAGATTGTTAGACTCACCCCCCTTCAGGTTAAAAAGATTCCGTTCTTATCCTTACGTCTTGCGGGCTATGCCTCGCTGTAATCCGGAATCCAATGTTGTTCCCGATACCAAGCCAGCCAGGAGTCAAAGGCCTTGATAAATGATTGGTTTTGAAACTTAAAGCCCGTAGCCAGTACGCGTTGATTATCAAAACAGAAATGTTTGTCAACCCGAAAGATATGTAACATGCACCTGTCCAGCTTGGGAAAACGCAACACCTGTTTCAGTTGATATTTACGGCAGATCCGGCCCCAATACCAGTTCAGGAACAAAGCTAAAGGCTGGAATGCGCCCAGGGCCATCAGGCAGGGTCCAACATACCACAGACAACGCAAACCACGTTTTGGGTATAGCAGGCGGAACCCGGCCTGGAAACCAAAGATCTGATAAAAAGCCCTTACGGCCGGTTCAAGGGTGACGATATCGTTATCGGCCAGATTATAAATCGAGTTCCAATCCTTGCCGGACTTGATTGCATAAGCAACAAAGAGGGCAATATCATCAACGTGAACGCAGTTAAATTTCAGATCGCCATAAAGCACGGGCAGTTTTTTAATACCCATCTCTTTCAAAACAATCAAGGGCACAAATATCCCGGCGGCATATACACAGCGCGGGCCATAAATGCCCGAAGGGCGAATGATGATTGTATCCATCCGTCCGTTGACCGATTCCGCTTGAACCAGGCGCTCACTTTCCAACTTGCTTTGTCCATAAGGAGTGCCGGGATGCAACGGGTGATCCTCTGTCAAAGGTGTGAATTGGGGGGCGCCATACACCTCTGCGGTGGAGAAGTGAATGAATTGGCGGACCCCCGCCGCTTTGGCTGCCTGGAGAAGATTGGCGGTACCCTGCACATTGACGGCATGCAGTTGTTCAACCGTTGCCGCCAGATCAAAGATGGCCGCGCAATGAACGATGCATTCCACCCCTTCCAAACAGGGGCGGATGGTTTCCGGCAGACACAAATCAAACCGCCGGATAGACGTTTGTTTCCGTTCAGAAATAAAGAGCGGCGCCACATAACATCCGGCAACAACTTCATGGCCTTCATCGGCCAGTCGCTCGGCAATGTGCGACCCGACAAAGCCATCACAGCCTGTAACAAAGACCTTCATAGCGCATCCTTTCCGTATGCCACACTGGGCGAGGATAATATATCAATCGTTGATAGATGCCACAATATAAATAAAATGGATCTGCCAAGTGTGCCGTGATTGTTATCGGCTGGACGGAAACGCAACTATTTTTCGGTCATGACCCAGACGCCGTCCCATGCCGCTGACGGATCGGCCCGCAGGGCCTGGCACTTTCGCCAGTAGGCGGCGGCGGGCGGGTCCTTTGCGCGGAGCGGCTCAAAATGCGCGATGGCTTCGGCGAACTGGCCCTGGTAAAACGCGCTCAATCCCTTTGCGAACCGGGCAAAGTCGTCGGCATGTGCCGCCCAGGTTTCCGGGCGCATGGGCTCGAATACCCGCACCGGCGTTTTGCGACCGACCACGGCCACACGTGATATTTCGCGCGCGGCAAAGGCTTGGCCCATGACAGCGCGGGTGGTTTCCGAGATCATGGTATAGGTGCCGAATTGCTTGTTGATCCCCTCCAGCCGCGAGGCCAGGTTGGCGGCGTCACCCAGGATGGTGTAGTTGAACCGGTTGCGCGAACCCATGTTGCCCACCACCACCGGCCCCGTGTTGAGTCCGATACGCATGCGCAGGTCTTTGCCGATGCGCGCGTGTATGGCGGGGCGCATTTCAGCAAGCGCCGTTTGGCAACGCAGGGCCGCGCGCACGGCGCGCACGACGTGATCGTCCTGCGCCAGGGGCGCGTTCCAGAAAGCGATGATCGCGTCGCCTTCATACTTGTCCACCGTGCCGCCTTCGTCCTGGATAATGTCGGTCATCGCGGTCAAATACTCGTTGAGCAAAGCGGTCAGCTCCTGGGGATTGAGGCCTTCGGAAATCGTGGTAAAGCCCTGCAAGTCGGAAAATAAAATCGAAAGCGTGCGCTGTTCCCCGCCCAACTGCAAGCGCTCGGGGTGCTGGACAATCTGTTCGATCACATCCTCGCTCAGGTACTGCTTGAAGGCGCCGCGGATGAACCGCTTCTGCCGGCCTTCAGTGGCATAGTTCACCAGAACCGCGCTCACGAGGGCAAAAGCCGTCGCCGCTTCCAGGACCAGGAATGGCAGCCAGAAACCCTTGGTATAAGCGGCCACACACAGGATCGCTGGAATGGGCAGGGCCACCATAAAGGCCACGGCCGTATCGCGGGCGTTGCGGCAATACAATGTCGCCATGCCCCAAAACACACCCAGCAGGAGCGTCAGGGCGACCGTCGCCGGCCAGGGTGTATCCCGGATAAAGTCGCCGGCCAGTAAATTGTCGAGCACCGTGGCATGGATTTCCACGCCGGTATAAATGCGACTAACTGGTGCCGGCCGCAGGTCCAGGAGCCCCGGTGCGTTACAGCCCACCAACACGTAACAATCCTTGAAGGCATTGGTGTCCGTGATGGGCGGTATTTCGCCCGCCTGGATTTTCAATTCGGACTGGATTACCGCCGCCGCACTGAAGCGCTGATGGGTTTTGGACGGCCCGCGGAAATTCAGGATCGTTTTGCCGCGACGATCAAGCGGAATACGGCGCGAACCGATGTTCAACCAGCAAGATTCAAGCGACAGCGATTCGTTGGTGGCCGCGGTCAGGTAGGCGGCCAGGCCGAGCGTCGGCACGATCTGCTGGTCAAACATGGCAAACAGGGGCATGCGGCGGAATATGGCGTCCGGATCGGGTCGGGCTTCGACATTGCCCAGCAGGGTGGCATTGGTGGCGACTTCCGGGATCGGGAACGTGGCCCGCGGCATGACGAGGCGATTGTGGTTGCCTGCGGCCAGCCAAGCCTGCAGATTCCGAATTTTTATGGGAGAAGCAGGTATGTTTGTCGGCCAGATTGTCGTCTGGCCGGTTTCGCGACCGAGGAAAATCGTGTTGACAAAACCCGTGGTCTGGGCGATCGCCGCGCCGAAGGTGCGATCGTCATCCACGCCGTAGGAAGACGGTTCCGTATAAAGCATGTCGAAGGCGACAGCCTTGGCGCCCTGGCGGCGGCAGAATTCGAGGATCGGTGAATAAACGGTGCGGGGCCATGGCCAACGCAGAGCCATTTCCTTATTGACCCAGTCGAGGCTTTGCTGGTCGATGAAGATCAGGCGGATTTTGCCGGTGAAGGAACTGGGCTTCGCCAGGCTGGTAACGCGCCAGTCCCAGGTTTTGGCTTCAAACCGGTCCAGCGCGCCGAAGGCCCATAAGCCCAGGGCCAATCCTGCGGCAGCGAGGCCGATCAACAATCCATGGAATATCTTGCTTGGCATTAGATCGCAATGATAGGACAGCGCCGACCGGCGATCAAGTGTTTGTGTAGCTTGGCCGTAATGCCGGGTGTAAGATAGAATTCTTCGCTTGTTTTCTCCGGGTTGGTTGGTGAAGCCATGCGCCGCCGCAACTCGTTG
>JAHIMN010000023.1 GCA_018896395.1 Verrucomicrobiota bacterium
AGGCCTTAATCAAGCAGGGACGGCTCAAGGACGCCCTGCCACCGCTCCAAACGGCGGTCAAAGATCTGCGCGACCCGCCGGCGCCTTTAACTGCTCACCTTGCGCTCGTCGAGTGCCTGTTGGACGGTGGGCGCGCCGACGAGGCGGTCAAAGTCATGGCCCGTGCAGAAGCGCTGGCCGCGGCATTACCGGATGCCGAGAGCAAGGGGTTTGCTGCGCAAACCGCACTGCTCAAACTGCGCCTCGCCGACAAGACCGGCTCTGCCCGCGAGATCGTTCGTACGGTCGACGCCGTGCAATCCAACCTGCCGCCCGAGATGCTATCCGAGGCCTTGTACATGCGTGCCTATGCCTTGCATCGGGACGGCAACTGGACCGGGTTGACCAAAGCCCTGGCCTCCGACTATCCCCGGCTCCAGGGAACAGCGCGCGAAGGTCCGGCCACCCTGCTCTTCGCCGAGGCGCTCGCCCGTCAGAATCAGGCTTCAAATCGGATCCAACTGCTGGAGGGCTACGTTGCCCGCAAACCCCAGGAGCCCGATGCACTGCGCGCCCGGCTCGCGCTGGCCAATGTGGCCCTGGAATCGGGCAACGAGACCGGTGCCCGGCTCCAATTCAAGGCGTTGCTCGGCGCACCCAAAGCGGCGGCCGGCCTGGGAACCAATGCCTATCGCGACATCGCCCGCAACGCGGTGGCCCTGGCTCTCAAGACCAATGACGCCGCCGACGCCATCCGTATCGCCAAGCCGTTGGCATCCGGTCCTGCGCCGGACAGCCGTCTGCTTATTATGCTGGGCCAGGCCTATGCTCTGAACAAGCAATTGCCGCAGGCCGTGGCCGTCTGGAAGCAAGCCTTGAAAACAGCAACGGGGAGCGACGCGACTGAAGCCCGCGCGCGCCTGGTGGGCGCCCTCTTTGCCGCCGGCGATTTCAAGGGCGCGCGCGAACAGCTTCAGGCGCTGGCCGCCGCGTCCGATGGCGAAAGTGCTTTGAAGCGCGAACTTCGCGAGTTGTGGGCCCGGGCCAGCTTCAACTTGCACGATTTCACCGATGCCGCCGTGCGTTACCAGGCCCTGGCCGACGCGTTCCGTGATGTCCCCGCTTACGCCTACGAGAGCGCCGCCGCCAGCGAGCGCGCCGGGCGCTGGGCGGATGCCGTCCACCAGTATGCCGCGGCAGCCAAGGCCGCCGACAAACTGCCTCTGCCTTACGCCTCCAGTGTTGAAGGAAATCTTGCGCGTGCCCGCCTGGAGGCCGGACTTGACGACCGGGGCGCGGCAATCTGGATCGCGCGGTTGGCGCCGGCCGTCAGCAACGCGCCCTTCGAGTCGGCCGTGACCATGATGAGCCGGTGCATTGCAACGGGCAACCCGAAGGTCATCGATCGTTCCGCCCTGGAAAAGGCTATGGCGGCGTATCCCGCCGACACGTCACGCCACTACAGCTGCGGGGCCCTGCTGCTTCAACTGTTGGCCGCCCGCGGCGAGGATCGTCCGCTGGCCGACAACGCCGCACGGCTTGCAGACGACTATGCCGCTCACGAAAGCGCGCTGGCTCCCGGCAGTTCGGGTACCACCCTGGCTCCCGCGATGATCTACTACTATCGCGGCGAAGCCGCCCGGCGGGCGGACACTCCGGCCAAGGCGCTCCCCGATTTCGAAACCGTGCTGGCGGCCTATCCGTATAACGAATGGCCTGACGCCGCGGCGTTTGGCGCCGCCGAGTGCTATGCTGCCCTGGGCGACTCCAAGACCGCCCGCGCCAAGCTGGAGGAACTGGTCCAGGCTGCCACAACCAATTCCGGTTCCGCCGTATGGCGTGACCGGGCTAAGCAACGATTAACCACCCTATCCAAGGAGGATTCACGATGACCTGGCTGACTACAACCGTCGATATGTGCATGCGGGGCGGTATTTTTATGATTCCGCTCGCCCTCGTTGCTTTGGGCAGTATCATCCTGATGATTGAGCGCATGCTCTTTCTCCACGAGAACTGCATTGACGGTGACCGCTTCCAGTTCGAACTCCGGACCGCGCTCAAGGAAAACAACCTGGAGCAGGCCATTGTTCTGGCCGCGCGCACCAAGGGTTTTATCGGGCGCATCATCGAGGAGTGCCTCCTGCGTATCAAGGCCGGTGAAAAAGACGTGGACGACGCCACCGAGAAGGTAATTCTCTCGGAAATGACGGCCATGGAAAAATCGCGCGGCTGGCTGGTGGCCTTTTACCAGGTCGCCCCCCTGCTTGGTATCCTGGGCACCGTCTGGGGCCTGATTGTCGCCTTCATGGTCATCGAAAAAACCGCCGCCACGGACCCGCGGATGCTGGCCGGCGGCATCTACCAGGCCCTGATTACCACCGTTACCGGCCTGCTGATCGCCATCCCCGTGATTCTCTTTGTGGAACACCTCCGCAAGAGCACGAACTACCTGCTGAGCCTGCTGGACATTTACCTGGCGGAAATCCGGGATTGGATCCGCCAGAACGGCAAGCTGGAGGTGAAACGTGGCTAGACTGAAACGGCATGAAATCCCGGAATCCCGGGGCATCAACACGACGCCCATGATGGACGTCATCTTTCAGCTCCTCATATTTTTCGTCCTGACGTCAAGCCTGACCAAGCCTACCCAGATCGAGCTGAACCTGCCGGACTCGACCAGCGGAACCAAGGCGACCTCCGAGAAGACCCTCGTCGTGTCTTATCAGCTCCGCGACGGCCTCCCCCTGATCTTGCTCGACAACCAGCCGGTCGCCAGTCTGGACGAACTCGAAGCTCAGATGAAAGCCCGCGCGGCCGGCGCGGCGGTCTGTCCCGTAGACATCCGCATCGAGAAAACCGTTCCTTATCAGGATGTGATTGCCGTTATGGACACCGTCCGGGATGCCGGGTATCCGAAGTTTTCCCTGCTCACCATGGCTCGACCGAAAACCGGCATTTAAACAATCCCAGGCCGTTACGTCCCATGCAGGCTACTGACAATCATAAAGTCCAATTGACGGGCTCCATCCTGGGAGTCGAATCCTGCCATATCGCGACGGACAGCGACGAGGTGCGGGTAGGTTCCTCGCTGGACACCGACCTGGTGGTCCTGGACCCGCTGGTGCCTCCCCTGGCTTTCACTGTCCGGCGCCAAAAACGCCATGGCGAGGGCGCCCGCCCCTGCGAGTGTCGCTGGATCATTGAAGCTCATTCCCAGGCGCGCGTGTTCGTCAACGAGCATCTGACCACCCGTGAAAGCCTCGTGTTCGGCGACACGATCGCCAGCGGATGCCACCGGTTTGTCTTTGCGCCCGCCGACCCGCTCCCCCGCAACCGCAAGTCCAATACCACCGTCAACGACCTGTGCGCGGCGCTCCTGAAAAACCTGCCCTTGCCGCCCGGTTTTCTGAAGACCTGCCCGTGGCATCAGCATGCGCAGCGCCTGCGCCGGGCCGTGACGGGAGCGGGTATCCTGGCCGTCATCCTCTTGCTGTTGTTTCTGATTACCCCGCCCGCACCGAAGTTCGAAACAATTCAGAACCCCATG
>JAHIMN010000210.1 GCA_018896395.1 Verrucomicrobiota bacterium
AGGGGAAAACAGGTGCATTGAGCTGACAACCATTTGCCACGCTGCCCGAAAGGGCGGATACTAAGGAAGTTGTTGCTCTAAACATACTGCGTCCCCTCTCTACTCGGTGGGCAAAATATTCTTTCTTGCTGTTTCTCTTATGCACAAGATTGCCAAAGTTGTGGTTGAAATTGCCCTGGACCGCGAATTCGATTACCATGTGCCCGATGTGCTCAGCGCAACCGTGTGCTTAGGCTCGCGTGTGCACGTGCCCTTCGGACATTCCACTGCCCGCGGCTACGTGGTCGGCTTCGCCGACCATTCCGACCGGCACGATCTAAAATCCATCACCGCGCTGATCAGTCCCAAGCCGCTCATTAACGAGACGATGCTGAAACTGGCCCGCTGGATTGCGGACTATTACGCCGCCACCATCGAGCAGGCCATTCGCACCGTTCTGCCCTGTGCTGTCCGGCGCAAGGGCGCGGGTTTCATCGAACACACGCTCGTGACCCTGGCGAGGACAGCGCTGGACGCGGCCGCGTTGAATGCGTTGCGTCAGCGCGCGCCCAAGCAGGCGGCGGTCCTGGACGTCCTGCGGAGCGAAGGCGCCCTGCCACTGACCGTCCTGGCCCGCGCGGCCGGCACGACGCCCTCCGCCGTTAAAAGCCTGGCGGAGAAAAAGATGGTTATCCTTACCCGCGCGACCGCCCTGCGCGATCCGCTGGCCGATCAGGTGATTCTGCCGACCGAGCCCCTGGTGCTGTTCCCTGAGCAGGCCGCGGCGCTGAACCTGGTAAAGCAATCCATGGATACGCTCAAGCCTTCCGTGGTGCTCCTGCACGGTGTGACCGGCTCGGGCAAAACGGAGGTTTATCTGCAGGCCATTCGCTATGGCCTTGACCAGGGCCGCGGGGCCATTGTGCTGGTGCCCGAAATATCGCTCACGCCGCAGACGGTTGAACGGTTTCGCAGTCGGTTCGGCGAGACAATTGCCGTGTTGCACAGTCATTTATCGGACGGCGAACGGCACGACGAGTGGTATCGCATCTATGAAGGCAAGGCGCGGATCGTGGTGGGCGCCCGGTCGGCGCTTTTTGCGCCGGTGGCGCGGCTGGGCCTGATCGTGGTGGATGAGGAGCACGAGCCCAGTTATAAACAGGCCGAGGCGCCGCGCTACAACGCGCGCGACGTGGCCGTCATGCGCGGGTGCCTGGAGCCGTGCGCCGTCCTGCTGGGATCGGCTTCGCCGGCGTTGGAGTCCTTCTGCAACGTGCGCAACGGCAAATACGCGCTCGCCCAGCTCACACATCGCGTGGACCACCGCCAGATGCCCCGCATACGGATTGTGGATATGCGCGTGGAAGCGGAACAGTCCGGGCGGATAGACGTTTTTTCCCGTGACCTGGTGGAAGCCATTCACCAGCGGCTCGACCAGGCTGAGCAGACCATGCTCTTTTTAAACCGCCGGGGTTTTTCCACCTCGGTGTTGTGCCCGGCTTGCGGCTACGTGGCCGTCTGTACCCACTGCGCCATAAAAATGACCTGGCACAAGGGCTGTAACGAAATCCGTTGTCACATTTGCGGACGCGTGCAACGGACGCCCGAGCGTTGTCCGACTTGCGGCGTGCCCACGCTCAAGTTCAGCGGCATCGGCACCCAGCGTGTCGAGGCCATTATGCGCACGCTGTTTCCCAAGGCGCGGATCGAGCGCATGGATGCCGATACCACCACCCACAAGCATGCTTACGGCCGCATCCTGGGCGATTTCAAAGCCGGCAAAATTGATGTGCTGATCGGCACGCAAATGATCGCCAAGGGACTGCATTTTCCGGGTGTCACGCTGGTGGGTGTGATTTGCGCGGACTTAAGCCTGCACATGCCGGACTTCCGGGCGGCGGAACGAACGTTCCAGTTGTTGCTCCAGGTGGCCGGGCGCGCCGGGCGCGGCGATGTGCCGGGCGAAGTGATTGTGCAGACTTTTGCGCCGTTCAACCCGGCTATTCAGGCCGCGCGCCGGCTGGATTACCAGGGCTTTTGCGACCAGGAACTGGAATCGCGCAAGGAACTGCTGTATCCGCCGTTTGCGCATCTTATTTGCATTACGCTGGAAAGCCTGCGCGCGGAAGCTGTGGAACGCACCGCGCAGGCACTCGCCGTGCGGCTTAAGCCGGCATTGCCCAAAGCGGTCATCCTGGCCGGGCCCATTCCGGCGCCGCTGAGCCGGGCCAAAGGCCATTACCGGTTTCAGATCATCATGCGTTCAACTTCGGTCAAGGCCATGACCCTGCCACTCAAGGAAGCGTTGAAGGCGTTGCGCTGTCCACCCGGCGTGCGGATTGCCGTGGACGTGGATGCACTTTCCATGATGTGAAGGGACTCTTCTTGGCAGTCTTCGCGAAGTATGCCTGTTCTCGGTCAATGTGTCTCGAATTCGGTTCGGGAAAGGCGGCGGCGATCTTGGGCCGACACTCGGGCAGGCTTGGGCCGCCTACCGGTTTGCCGCGCTCGCATGGACACGAGTCCAATGACTTCGCGCGGCGCACCGGCATTCGGCCCAAGCCTTGTCCCGCTCTGAAGCGGGATTGCCTTGCTTTCCCGAATCCCGCTTACGCGGGAAACCGAATTCGAGCCACGGTGACATCCGCCTACGCTAAGAAGCTACGGCGGACAAGTCACTTATGACGATGCCAGAAGCAACCGTGAACAAACACCGCGATCTTGTATCTGGGAAAAACGATGTCGGGTTTGCCCGGCAGATCCTTCCGATGCAGAACGAACCGGAATCCCATGCGATGTAGGAGGGACCGGACAATTATTTCCGGTTTGGTGTCCCTGCTGGATATGCGACTCATATTCCAGCTGCGTCGCTCGGGTGTCAGTTTGTCCATGTTTTGCCCTGTATGGACTGATAGCCCGGCTTACAGTGTCGTCTGTCCTCTTCCACCCTGCCACATCACGCGCGAATCCCAGCCTGTAACAATTGGACTCACGATCGCATATCTAATTACTACAACTACAATGTAACAGTTAGCTTCACGATCGTAGATATAATTGTTACACTCCTTAACGATCATCCTGTCGGCCCGGCTGATATTGCCGCGATTCCATCTCCAGCCGTTTGCCAATTCATGCGTCCCAATCAGTTCTGGGATGCCATGGGCGGCAGATCACCGGTTTTCTTCTTCGCGTTTGCGGCGTCGAGTAATTTCTTTGTTTCCGGCGTGTAAAAGGACACTGTCGGCAACAGGAGCGGGCAAAAGGGACCCTGAGCCATAGCTCCGCGCAGGACTTCGCGGGCCGTCGAGTATAACACCGACGTCGCGTTCGTCCTGACCATCCACTCGATATTTTCCTCCGGATAGTTCGTCGCGACCGCGAATGAACTCACCAGTTCGATTGTGAAGAAATAAGGCGCATTCGCCGCCGGCCCAGCCTGCAACTGGATTCGCAGGCTGACCTGCCAGCGGCGCGGATCGCTTTTGTCCGGAAGGTAACCTGGCGTGATAACCAGGCTCTTATCGGTGAGAGTGATAGGATTCTTCGGGTCGTGCTCTCGATTGGCCGTGACGTTCAATTCCGTCACAAAGTAGGAACTAAGCTGCAAGGCTGCAGGGTTCATGTGTCACCGGTTCCTTTGGGTCCTCTGTCGTTTTGATCATATAGGGCTTGTGCTCGCTCCCACAAGAGCCGATACCCCATATTCTCTCATACCAGGAGAAAGTCGGCTGTCGCAATGCCTGGAGGGCGGTCACATTCAACCGGCCTTCCCACAGCGCTACCAGCATCAGATTCAGAGACTGTGAGGGGCGTTCTCGGCCGGTCTCCCAGCGGGTGCAGGTCTTCTCGCCGATGCCCAGGAGACCGCTCAACTTCAGTTGCGTTAGTCCCAGTCTCGCGCGTAGTTCCTTGACTTCGCCAGGCAACAACACGCCCATGAGACGGGCTTTCTTCTTATCCATGATCTCCAGCGCCTCGCCGGTCAGATACACCTCGCCGGTTGCGGGGTCCTTCAAAGCGGGGACTTTTACCATGACGGTTTCCGCAACCGCCTTTCCGTCCGGCGTCGGGATATGCACCGGCATTTCAGTCTCAATCCGAACCGCGTTCTCCAGCGGCGCACTCATAGTGTGTCTCCCTTATTTCTATCCGGTTTATGCGCAGAGTAAATGATAATCACGGTGCCGTTGGGCATGAGGCCGACCTTGGCGTACATCTTGACCGCCTGAAATGAGAAGAAGAACGCGTAAGTCTCCGTAGGTTCATCCATCACCTTCCGGCCACCAAATACGGAGGGATCATCAAGTGCATCCGAGATTGCCGCAAGCATCTCATAGCGAAACGTAAGTGGAAATGCAGCGTCCCAGTCCAGTACTGCACTTTGCCGTACAATGACCCGCGACGGGGATCCGGAGTCAAGCGCCTCTCGGACTTTGCGTTTCCATTCATCTGGTATGTGTGATGCCATATCCTATTCTGGCACTCACGGTATATAATGTATCAATTGATACCTTGTGCCGTCAACTACTTTTTTTAATTATTTTCTCACGGGGGGGGCAGTCATCAAAAATATATGGTTTCCTCAATTAAATCAAGTATTGGTCCACAATTTCCTCCGTGGCGTTCGGCATGACGCCGACGGCCCGGGCCAGGTCAATTATGGTATAGCGCTCGCGCATCTGGTGCGCATGCCCCGCGGCGGCCAGGAACCGGTCGCGGGTACAACCGATATCCTCCAGGCGATGCGCGGCGCCTGCCGCGCGCAGACACTGCTTGATGGCCGCCGCCGTCCGCGTCATTGGCTTCAGCTCCGTACGCAGGCGGTCCCACAGCGCGCTTTCCTGCTGTAGCCGCTGAACGGCGCGTTCGGCTTTGCGGCGTTTAAGCGCATGCTCTTCCTCCACGACGGCGGTCAACGACTGCCAGTAGGCCTCATCAGTGGGTTCGGCGCGGAGTTGGAAGCATGGCGCATCGAGCGCCAGGACGCGCTCGTACAGTGCGCAGGCGAAAATCGTGCCCAGGCCCACCTGGCGGCCGTGATAGTCGTGCGGCACACCGTGGATGGCGGCGGTCATGTCCAGCACGTGGGAAATCATGTGCTCGCCGCCGGAGGCCGGGAAAGAGGTGCCGGCCATGGTCATGGAAACCCCGGAATAAATCAGGGCTTGGAAGAGCGCTTCGATCGCATAGGGCTCCCGCGCGCGGATCGCTTCCGGGTGCGCCATATAGGCCGGCTCCAGCGCGCGAATCAGTTGCGCGCAGACGGCGCAGTAATACTCATTGAACAGCAACTGGTTGAGCTTCCAGTCGGTCATGCTGACCGGCTTGGCCAGGACATCGCCGAAACCGGCGGCGGTCAGCTCATAGGGGGCCTGCTGAATCACGGAGGGATCCGCCGCAATGACCCGCGGTACTGTTCCATTGAGTACGCGCTTTACGCCGCGAATGGATGGCGCGATGTTGTTCGAGGCGTAGCCGTTCATGGAAGCCGACGTGGGAACAACGGCGTACGGAAGTTTCGCGTCGCAGGCCTGCCACTTGCCCGGCGACGTGGCGATCCATTTGACCAGGTCGCTGATCGTGCCGCTGCCGACGGCCAGGAAGCCGTCGCAAGGCGCCAGCCGGGAACACAGGGCATTCCGGGTGATGTCGTCGCAGATGGGACCGCCATGCGGAGCGTCCGGCACGATAAAGGCCTGAACAATTCTGCCGGCCTGATTCAGGACGGTCTCGCATTCACGGCCGACCAGGGGATAGGTCCGTTCGTCGGCCACAAGATTTATACGTCGGCCGGCGAGATGCCGATCCAGCATGGCGGGCAACTGCTGGATGGCCGTTGCGCAATAAATGACGGCACGGATGGGGATCGAATGCGTTTTACCGCATTCGCAGGCGAACGATTGGCCAAGCAGGTCGGCAGGGTTCATCTCAAGAAATGCAGAAGGCAGAATGCAGAATGAAGAAACAAAATCTTAATCGATCACGCGTTGCGCTTGATAAATTCTGCATTCTACATTCTTAATTCTGCCTTAAAAAGAACTTGCGGACGGCTTCCAGCTGGCCGGCGCTACCCAGGTAGCGGTTCTTTTCGGCGATGTAGTTGGCATATTCAACCATAAACACCTTGCCCGGCGGCCGCAAATCAAAATTCTCCGGGTGTTCCTTGAAATATTCACGGTGCACGCGGCACC
>JAHIMN010000211.1 GCA_018896395.1 Verrucomicrobiota bacterium
GGTTTCAGGCCTCCTGTTTTCAACGCGGCGCTTGACATTTTGCGCGACATTCTCACTCCTTCTTTTTTTTAACTAATGTGAGCTTTCGCCCACAACCCAGTCAATCCGCAGAATATCGAGCAAAGAATTTGGAATTCTGACAGGATTAACAGGATTGACAGGATGGGGAGCGAGAATAAAAACGAACTCTTTCTGCGTCTTAATCCTGTACATCCTGTTAATCCTGTCTAAAAAATCCGTGTTTTCTTGTTTTTTGTCGCGGTTCCGAGTGGATTAGGTACTAACATGTTTCTTCATTTTGCATTTTGCATTTTGCATTGTTTTAAGAGAGGGCAAGGGAATGGCTGATGAACCCTGTGGCGTAATTCTGGCCGGCGTAGCCGGTGAAGTGCGCCGTGCCTACGACACATTTGCGCAACAGCCGGTGGACTGGGATTTGACCAGCGAGTTGCCGGACCCGCCCGATAGGTGCCAGGTGACGATCCGCAAACCGGTCCAGGTGACCGGCCCCGGCACTTTTTTAGGACGCGAGCACCGGACCCTGACATTCGAACCGACGACACTCGCAGGGTGGTGGTTTGACCGCGTGGACCAGCCGGGCTCCCTGCCCATCAAGGTTTCCGTGCGCAACGTCTGGACCACGATCCGTAACATCGTTCTGCGCAGTGGATCGCCCCACAACTACATGCGCATGGTGGAGCACATCATCGCCCTGCGGCTGGGCTTAGGGATAGACAACCTGATGATCAAGGCCGATGCGGGCGATCCGCCGCTCTTTGACCGGGGCAGTATTGACCTGGTTGAGGCCCTGGAAGCCGCCGGCACGGAACCCTCCGCCGCGCCCGTGGTTTATGTAACCGTGAAAGAGCCCGTTACTATGGGCGGGGCGAACGGCAGTTTCGTGACCCTGTTACCTGCGCGGGACAAGACCTTTCACTTGCAGATGGATTGCGCCGTTGATTATCCCAATGCCATGGGAAAACAGCGGATCCGTTTCAATCTCAACCGCCGGCGGTTCTGCTACGGTGCCCTGGCGCGGACCAATACGACGGCCGCCATGAAGTGGTATGCCCAGACAGTGGGTAAACTGTTCGCCGATATTCGCAATCTGGGCTACACGGATAAAAACATTCTGATTGCCGGGCGCTACCGGTACATCAACGAGCCGCTCCTGAACCATGCGGGCAAATCCCTCGAGGCGGTCTGGCACCGCTCCCTGTTGGATTTGCTGTCGGCGCTGGCCCTGATTGACGATGGACGCTTCGTGGGCGGAGCCGTTTCCTACAAGGCGGGACATACCCTGGACGTGGAAATGGTCCGCATCCTGTCCAAGTACAACCTCCTGCAGACGGTGGCGATGCCGGCGTAGAAGCGCCACGTCGGCAGCCAAGTGGCCACTTGCCCCGCAGCGGGGCGACGTGGTGAAGCGAAGAATGAAGAAAGGTTACCCAAAAATCAAGATTCAAGACGGAATGAATTACCCCGTTTGCATCTGGCTCAGCGCTTCATACAGCACAATGGCCACGGCATTGGCCAGGTTGAGTGAGCGGATGCGGTCGCTCCGCATGGGAATGCCGAGGACCCGATCGGGATGCTGATCGAGCAATTCCTCCGGCAAGCCGCGGGTCTCGCACCCGAACACCAGCGTGTCGCCGGGCTGGTAACGGACCGAAGCATAATTGATGGCGCCCCGCGTGCTGAAAAAATAGCAAGGGGCCGGCGCTACGCGCTGGAACAGCGCCGCCAGATTGGCATGGCGTTCCAGGTCCACGGCGTCCCAGTAGTCCAATCCCGCGCGCCGGAGGATGGCATCATTCAGACGGAATCCCAGGCGGCCGACCAAGTGCAGGCGTGTGCCTGTGGCCGCGCACAGCCGGGCGATATTGCCGGTATTAGGTGGAATTTCCGGCTCAATCAATGCCACCTGCAGGGACGGCTCCGGCCAGTGGAATGGCAACGGGCATAGGCGCGTGTGAGGAGGTTTCATAATTTTATAGAGAGGATCATAAAGGATGGCGCAGAAATTGCAAGCGGGGCGGCGATCGCTTTTGGACCTCGGATTCTGCTTGCACTCCGGCTTAGGTAGCGCTAAATTGCAAGTCAATTACCCAACGCTCAGCACTTGGTGAAGTGGCATGAACGTTAAGAATATCAATCTCACGCCGGCGGAGTTGCAGGCCATCCTGGATCATAAGCACACCATGTCGGTGGCCCATGGGGTTGCCGTTTCACTGGAAGAGGCGATCGAGCATTTTATCGAGCATTACGAATTGGATTGGATGCGGGAGAAACAGCGGCGTGACCTGGCGGAACAGCGGCAGGAAATCGAAAAGCACAAGTATTTGCGGTCCGAAAAGGAGGGGCACGACATTGGCAAGGCCCGCGCGGCCGAGGAATGGTGCGACAAATATGCGCCCATCTGGCGGGCGGAGCATGAATCGCTGGAGCGCAACGGCTTTCTCAAGATGAGCGTGGTCATCCAGAACGAGCAAGGGCTTCACTTCGAGCCGGCCTCCACGCTGGCAAATCTGGCCCAGCAATATAACTGCGAAGTGTATATGCACCGGACGGGCATGGAATATTCCAATTTTATTTTACAGGACAAAAAGTATTTAAACGTCAAGTCCGTGTTATGCCTGTTGACCGTGAAAGCGGAAAAAGGCGAATTACTGGAATTCATTGCCACGGGGACGCAGGCCAAGGCCGCGCTGGAAAACATCGCGGTGTATATCGGTCAGGGAACCAAGCCGCAGGAGATCGAAGCGATCCCGGGTGTCGAAGAGGCGGCGATGTCGTAAAGGAAATTAGCATGCCAGGTCCTGTGCCATCCAGTCAAAGTCCGGCTCCGGAGTATAATCCGATCGCGCTTGAGGATGTCCTTCATTTCCTGAAGACGAATTACACGGCGTTGGCCGTGGGCGCGGTGATCATCGTGCTTGTGGCGGCGGGATTGACGACGTACTTCATGCAACAGCGGCGCAATGCGGAGCGCGCCTCGCAAATGCTCCTGGTGGCCCAGTCGCCCAAGCAATGGGAGGAACTGCTGAAGCAATACCCGGATGCAAAGGTGGCGCCGATTGCCCTGCTGGCCCTGGCTTCCAGCCAGTACGGCGTCGGTGCTTATGACCAGGCGTTCGCCACCTATGGCCGATTTCTGGAAAAATATCCCAAGCACGGCATGGCCCTGGTGGCCGAGCTTGGTAAAATCCAGTGCCAGGAAGGCCGGGGCGAAATCGAGATGGCTTTCAACGGCTACGCCCTGTTTGGCGGCATGCATCCCGATCATTTCTTGGTGCCGCAGGCGCTCTTCGGCCAGGCGCGGTGCCTGCAAATCATGCGCCGTTATCCCGAGGCCAAGGTGATTTATGAGGATTTCATTGCCGCCCATCCGAAAAGCGAGTGGGTTCCCCAGGCCGAGTTTGCCCTGCGCTACCTGGATCGCGACATCCGCGCTCAGCGTCCCGTGGCCGTAACCAAAGCGCCGACCAGCCAACCGTAAAACCTTTATCCGCGTTGTCCTTGTAAGCCGCGGTTAAAAATCCCTTGCCATGCATGTCTCTCGTCCCATCACCGTAGGCTTTATCAGCCTGGGTTGTGCCAAGAACCTGGTGGATTCGGAAATCATAGCCACCGGCTTGACGGCGGCCGGTTTTCGACTGGCGCCGGCTCCGAAATGCGCGGACGTGGTCATCGTGAACACCTGCGCCTTCGTCCGGGACGCCAAGGCGGAATCCATTGATGCCGTGCTCGAGGCCTGCGCATGGAAACAGCGTGGCCGTTGTCGCGCCGTGCTGGTGGCGGGCTGTCTGCCACAACGCTACCGTCGGGAGATTCAGTCGCTGTTGCCGGAGGTGGATGCTTTTATCGGCTTAGACGAGTTGAATCAGGCCGGCATGGTAATTCGCCGCGTCCTGCGGGGAGAGCAATCCGTGGCGGTGATAGCGCCCCGGGCGCAGGCCGTGCTGGAGCCGTCCGGGAACCGCCTGCTTTTCACGGGCGCGCCCTATGCCTATGTGAAAATCGCGGAAGGCTGTAACCACACCTGCGCATTTTGCGCGATCCCGCAGATTCGCGGCCGTTACCGCTCGCGGCCGATCCATCGTATTATGGCGGAAGCCGAGGATCTGCTCAGCCACGGCATCCGCGAGCTTAACCTGATTGCCCAGGACACCACCTCATATGGGCTTGATCTGGGCGCTCGAACCAACCTGCCGACCTTGCTCCGCGCCTTGGGCCGCATCGGCGGAGGGTTCTGGATACGCGTGCTGTATGGCCATCCTGCCCATGTGACTGCGGCGCTAATTGACGCCATGGGCGCCGTGGAGCAGGTATGCCATTACCTGGACCTTCCCATCCAGCACAGTGAAGCGGCCATCCTGCGAGCCATGCGCCGACCGAGCACCGCAGAGCGTCTGCGGCGCATGTTTGGGCACATTCGCGCCGCCTTACCTGGGGTGACGTTGCGAACCACCTGTTTGGTTGGCTTTCCGAGTGAGACGGAACGGCAGTTTCGGAATTTACTGGCATTTCTGGGAGAAATCCGCTTTGATCATGTCGCTGTTTTTACGTATTCAAAAGAGGAAAATACGCCGGCCGCCCGATTGCCCTGCCCCGTGCCAACTGCCGAGGCGGAACGCCGCAAACAATGTCTCATGCTCCGGCAAAAGCGGATCGTGGACGAAGTCGCTATGGCGCAAATCGGCCGGTCCGACGATCTGCTGGTTGAACGCTATGACCGGAAACGGCGCTTATGGGTAGCCCGGTCTCGCGGTCAGGCCCCGGATGTGGATGGTGTTGTGTATGTGAGCGCGCCGGCGGATGGCCTGATGCCCGGCGCGCTGATACGCGGCCGGTATGTGGCCGCAGCCGGTTACGATCTGCGTGCCGTTATTCAATAATTCAGGATAACTATTCGCTACGGACACGGATATGATAAGATTTTTACCACGGATGAACACGGATTGACACGGATACTGACAAAAAGGGAGGAGATCACCATTGTTTTTTAATCATTTGTTTATCCGTGTTCATCAGTGTCCATCCGTGGTTGATTTTCCTCGGTTGTGGCTATGCAACGCTAAGATGTCAGTGGTAGGAATATCCGATAAACGCGGCTACCTGAGCAGTTACAAATCATGAACTTGGCCAATCAATTAACAGTCAGCCGGTTTGGGATGGCGTTTGTCCTGACCATCTTTTTGACTTTGCCGATCCCGTTTGGCAAGACGATCGGGTTCTTTATTTTTCTGATGGCGGCGCTCACCGATTATTGGGATGGACGGCTGGCGCGCCGCACGGGGACCGTCACGGCATTTGGCCAACTCATGGATCCGCTGGTGGACAAGGTGCTCATCTGTGCGGCATTCGTCAGTTTTGTGGCCATCCATCAAATTGTGCCGGCCTGGATTGTTATCATTATCCTGACCCGGGAATTCATGGTCACGGGGTTGCGCCTGCTGGCGGCCGGCCAGGGCCGGGTGATTCCCGCCAGCCGCTGGGGTAAGCATAAGACGGTCTGGCAGATGGGTGTCATTAGCATAATCCTGATCGGGTTGGCCGCTCGCGAGGACCTGTTGCCGCTCCTGTTGACAGGCGAGGCTTTGCCAACGTTCCTCAATCTGTATTATGACCGTTATTTTCATTATGTAACGTTTTGGCTCTCCGCCCTGGTGGCTGTTTTAACCGTATTTTCCGGCAGTGTTTATTTTTGGCAGTGCCGGCAACTGGTGCGGAAAGCGAAGTAGAGCGACAGAAGACGACAGACCACGCGGGACGCGTGGCAAGCGACAGATTTATCCCGCGTTGCGCGGGACGACAGATAAAAACGGTCGGACGGAACGATATCAAAGAGTCAAGGCTGATGTTTGATTTTTACTGGCTGATCTCTGATATCTGACTTCTGAATACTGGATACACATGATTAACCAGGATTGGGATATCAAACCACGTGCTGAGGTGTGCGGCAAGTGTCAGGCGCCGTTCGCCGAGGGCCAGGAATATGTGTCGCGGCTGACATATGGGGCGGACGGGTATGCGCGCCTGGATTGCTGTGCGGCCTGCTGGAGCGAGGCGGAGAGCGCGCCGCAATCCGTCAGTATCTGGCGCGGCGTTTTTGAGATGCCGCCGCCGGCGCCGCCGGAGGCGCTGAAAAAAGAAACGGCGGAATCGCTTTTACGCGCGCTGATGGAGAAAAACGATCCGGCCAACGGCAACGTCATGTTCGTTCTGGCCGTTATGCTGGAGCGGCGGCGTATGCTCGTCGAGCGGGATGTCCGCAAACAGGACGACGGCAAACTCGTGCGCGTTTATGAACACCGTAAAACCGGCGATACTTTTATCATCACCGATCCCCAACTGCGCCTGGATCAGATCGAACATGTTCAGGCCGAAGTGATGGCCATGCTGTCGCCGCCGGCGGTCCCGCCGGCGTAGCCCAATATGCTGGATTATAAGATCATCGGCGGGCAGGTATTGGATGGCACGGGCGCCGATCCCGTGCGGGCCGACGTCGGCATCACGGGCGAACGCATCACGGCCATCGGTGACTTGGGTCCCGCCGAGGCCGCCGCCGTGATTGACGCGGCGGGCAGGTATGTCGCGCCCGGGTTTATCGATGCCCATTCCCATTCCGATGCCTATCTCCTGATCGAGCCTTCGGCGCCGAGCAAGCTTTACCAGGGCATTACGACTGAAATCGTGGGCAATTGTGGCACCAGCGCGGCGCCGTTGGCGGATCAAGCCTGGCTGCCATCCGACTGGCGCGACCAGCAATATCCCGGCACATGGCGGAGCGTGGCTGACTACCGTCGCCTGCTGGAGCAGGTCCGCCCCGCACCGAACGTCATGCTGTTGATCGGCCACGGAAAACTGCGTGCGTGGGTCATGGGCTACCAGGCCCGATCGGCGACGGCCGACGAACGTCGCGCCATGGCGCGGCTGTTGGAACAAAGCATGGACGAGGGCGGGCGCGGGTTCAGTACGGGCTTGATTTATCCGCCGGGCATGTTTGCCGAACCCGAGGAATTTGCCGACTTGGCGCGCGTGGCCGCCCGGCGCGATGGAATTTACACCACGCACATGCGTAGTGAAGGAAAAAATCTACTGGAAGCGATCGAGGAAACATTGGCCATTGCTCGTCAGACGGGCGTGCGACTTGAGATTTCCCATTTAAAAACTTCAGGACGCAACAACTGGTCGAAAGTGGAGGCGGCACTGGAGCTGATCCGTTGCGCGCGCGCGGCGGGACTTGACGTGGCGGCCGACCGCTATCCCTATACGGCCGGCAACAC
>JAHIMN010000212.1 GCA_018896395.1 Verrucomicrobiota bacterium
TATGCTATGCGCGCGCCGCCCAGATCATTCCGCGGGTGGTCATTTCCAGCACATCCGGATACTTGCGGAACTCCTCGGCAACGTGGCCCAGTGCGGAGTAGAATACCCGCCCTTTACCCCAGGTCTTGGTCCACATCACGGGCATCTTGCACTTCTGGCCTTCAAACTCATAGGACGTGTAGGCCAACAGGGTTATGGCGGGGTCAATGCCCAGGTAGTACTGCTCGGAGTTATATTTGAAGCTCTTCGGCATGCCCTTGGTGATGGGACTGTCCGCTGCCGTGAGATCCACGGTGTATTCGCCCACGTATGGATGCCCAAGGAACTGACCGCCGACCAGCCACTGATATTCCACCCGGCCGCGAAAGGCGTCACCCATGCCGCCATGCACACCCGCAATGCCGACGCCCGCGTCGTGAATGGCCTGGTTCAGCCCGTTCCACTGCTCGTTCGACATCTCGCCCATCGTCCACATTGGCACGATCAGGTTGAGCTTTTTCACCGCCTCCACATCCTCCAGCGGCTTCAACGTGTTCTCGAGGCGCACATCGAACCCGTTGGCCTTCAGTTTCCCGGCGAGAACCTCGGCCGTTTCTTTCGGCGTGTGGCCATCCCATCCACCCCACATAACCAAAGCGGACTTGTGCATGACTTGCTCCTTAGGGTTAGAACTCCCATGACAGTTTGGCCGGCAGCCCGAAAAACGGCGCCAGGTCGCGGTAGAAAGCCAGATGGCCGGCGGGTCCCGGATGCGTCGCGTCGGACATGCGCATCCACAGCTTGTTCGGGTTGGACGTCGGCGGGCCCGCGTGCGACGCATCGGCCTGCATCCATGACCCGTAGTGGTCCACGACGGGAACTCCGAGTTCCTCCCCCAACGCCACGATCTTCCGCGCGACCGCGCTCACGTTCGAGCCGGGCCATTCCTTGCCGGCCGTGACCGGAGGCGTGACCGCGGGGATGTTCGGCGCAACGACCGGATTCGGTGTGCGCAGCAGGACTTCCGCTTTCCCGTCTTGCCGGACACGTTGCACAAGCTTTTTCATCACACCCATGTCGCCGTCCCAGTAGCAGATGATTACGAGGTCCGGCTTGAACCTGAGCACGTCCCGATCCAGGCGTGCGAGGCCGTCGGATGCGCCGGTGCCGCAGCAAGCGGCATTGATCATGATGACCTTGTTCGCGCCGTATCTCTCGAACAGTGCTTCCTGTAGCAGATACGGCCAGTTGAGATGACCCTTGGTATGGAACGTGAGTTCCGTGTTCGAATCTCCCAGAGCCACAATGGTCACCTGTTCCCCGCGCTCCAATTTCGAAATCACACCCTCCACTCTGAAAAGTTTCATCGCTTTAGCCTCCTCTTTGCCGAGCACGGAATATGCCGCTCCCACCGCCAGCAAACCACCGGCAAGCCAACATGTCGCCACACAAGCCCTGCGCATAACCGTTCACCTCTCCCTGAATCAGTGACGGCAAATGCCGTCACTGAGATTTTTAAATACCCGATCCCCCCGCCCGACTATTGTCGCCACATGGTTTTCAGGCGTTGCTGTAACTGCTCCGGATAGTCCTTCAGCGCTTCCGCCTTGCGCGCCACGCCGGATTCGATGGCCGCGCGCGCCACGGCCAACGACACTTCCGTGAACAGCCGGCGATCAAACGGTTTGGGGACGATGTAGCCGGGACCGAAGGTCAGCCCGGTATCCTTGTAGATGGCTTTGATTTCCTCCGGCACGCTCTGGCGGGCCAGCCCGGCCAGCGCCTGGGCCGCCGCCTTTTTCATTGCCATGTTGATGGTGGGAGCGCGCATATCCAACGCACCGCGGAACAGGAACGGGAAGCCCAAGACGTTATTGATCTGGTTGGGATAATCGGACCGGCCGGTGGCCATGACATAAGGCTTCCGGCCGAAAACTACCGCAACCTGATCGGGCCTGATTTCCGGATCAGGATTGGCCATGGCAAAAATGGCCGGGTAAGACGCCATGCCTTTAATCCAGGCTAGCGGCAGACAGTCGGCCGCCGAAACGCCAATAAATACATGCGCCCCGCGGAGCGCCTCCTCCAGCGTGCGACTGGCGGTTTTTACGGCGTACCGGCGTTTCATCTCGTTTAAGTCGGTGCGGCCGTCGTGAATAACGCCCTTGCTGTCGCAGATGACAAGATCGCCGGCACCGGCGTCTTTGAGCATGTCGGCAATACGGATACCGGCGGCGCCGGCGCCGTTGATCACGAATCGCAGATCGGCCAGTTGACGATCGGCCAGCCGGCCGTAATTAAAAACGCCGGCCAACGTAATTACCGCAGTACCCCACTGGTCGTCATGAAAAACCGGAATATCCAGCAGGGCATCGAGCCGACGCTCGATCTCGAAACAGGCGGGCGCGGCAATATCCTCCAGGTTAATGCCGCCATACATACAGGCCAATCGCGCCACGGTGTCAATGACCCGTTCGGGATCGGTCTTACCGGTCCGGCCGCCGGCCTGGCGGCAAAACTCCACCGGGACGGGCCAGGCATCCACATCGCCAAACGCCTTAAAGAGCACAGCCTTGCCTTCCATGACCGGGATGCTGGCCGTGGCCCCCAGATCGCCCAGGCCCAGGATGGCAGTACCGTCACTCACCACGGCCACCAGGTTGCACTTGGCCGTGCATTCGAAGACCGCCTCCGGCATCCGCGCAATCTCCTGGACCGGGAGCGCAACCCCGGGCGTATAGGCCATGCTGAGCGTCTCCGGACCGTCCAGGAGTTTCGTCAGGAGCGTGCCGACTTTACCGCCCTCATGGTATTTTAGAATTTCTGCTCGACAATTGCTCATACGAATCCATACTATACCGCGGCATTTGCTGAAATACAAGAAATTGCGGCATGGTTCAACGGTTCAACGGTTCAACGGTTGGCCTGCCCGAGCGTCGGCCAGGGAAAAGCATGAAGATCGAGCATTGCGAATTCCAAGATGCCTGCGAACAGGCCAGGCGCACTCGTGCATTGTAAGCAGTTATCAGCAATCATAAATCGAAAATCGGAAATTCTTCTGGCCCCCTTCGTCTATCGGTCAGGACGCCAGGTTCTCATCCTGGTAAGGTGGGTTCGACTCCCGCAGGGGGCGCCAGTCGAAGCGTAAAAGCGTAGAGCGTTGAGCGTAAAGCGAAGGAAGGACGACGGACGACAAACACCAGACGACCGTGGACTGTCGACTGTGGACTAAAATCAGCCTACGGTCTACAGTCTACAGTCTACAGCCTTTTTTCTGACACCATGAAAAACACATCACAGCGCAACGGTATTGCCGGCGCCGGCAACTGGATCGTGGACAACGTGAAGGTCATTGACCGGCTTCCCGCCCGCGGCATGCTGGGCAACATTCTCTCGGAAACGCGGGGCACGGGCGGCGCCGCCTTCAACACGCTCGTGGATCTGGCCAGGATGGGAACGCCCTTCCCGCTTTACGGCATCGGGGTGATTGGCGACGACAGTTCGGGCGAGTTTATCCGGCGCACCTGCTGTGATCTGGGCATCGACATGGCCGGCCTGATTACGCTGGAGAACGAAGCCACGGCCTACACCGACGTGATGACGGAAGAGGGCACCACCGAACGGTCGTACTATTACCGCCGCGGCGCCAATGCCAGGTTCGGCATCGAGCATGTGCCCCTAGGTCAACTGACCTGCCGCATATTTCACTTGGGCTACCTGCTGTTGCTCGACGGCCTGGATCAACCGGACATGGAATA
>JAHIMN010000213.1 GCA_018896395.1 Verrucomicrobiota bacterium
ACAAAAAAACCGCGCGCATCGACAAAATCTGGCTGTTTGGAGGTCCGACGGCTTCCTGGGGAGGAAGCATGGAGAAAGATTCTTTAATCAAAGGCTGCCGGTACTTCGGCATTCCCAACGCCTTATACGTCTACGGCCCCGCGAACCACGAGATGCTGGACACCTTGAAAGACTTAAAGCGGGTGGTCTGCCACGCGGGTGGCGCCTGTCGAAATCCCGGGGCGAGCGCGGGGCTGGTTGAGGACGCAGTGCAAATCAATCGCTTGTCTTTCGAGTATCCGAACATCCGTGGCGCCATATCTGACGATTTCCTCGATGAGCTCAACATGTACCAGGATAAGAAACGGTGCAAGAAAAAACCGGAGGACCTGCAGACCATGTATGCGAGCCTGAAACAAGGCCGGCCGGATCTCTCGTATTATGCCGTCATCTATGCCCACGAGCTGTACCTGGATCTGGACATTGCCGGCTATCTGCCGTTGATCGACGTGCCGGTCTTCTGGCTGTGGAAGCAGAGCGAGATTCGGGATATCGGCCGGCACGTGGCGAAATGCGCGGCGGTGTTTAAGAACAAACCCATTCTCCAGGGGATTTTCATGTTTGACTACGGCGAAAAAAACGAGGCGACACCCCTGGACTTGCTGGAATTCCAGCTTGACGCATCACTGCACCATTTGAAAGAAGACCGGATCCAGGGCATTGTGATTCTCGGCGACCGTGAAATAAAGAAATGCCCGGCCCAGGCGGAGTTAATCCGAGAATGGCTGAAGGGAATTGGCTAGCGGACGAGAGGCGGATTACACAGGAGAAATGCAATGACTCAAAAAACACAGGCCTGAGATTAATAATGACAAAAAAAATGTTTAAAAGGAAATCCATGATGCGGTTATCCGGAGTTTCATTGTCCGGTTTGATATTCAACTACGATGACAGCGAGTTTTTCTCTAAGAATCCCCCGATCCCAATGAACGGCCAGGCGGTTGATGACAGAATAGATCTCATGGCGCGCGCCGGGGTTACGATTTTCATGTGCAACATCAACGCGCAACGCGCAAATTACGCCAGTTCGGCATTTGAACCATTCTGGAGCGGCTTTGATCCGCAAGCCGGCGATGATCAGCCATTCCTGGCGGACATGGCGCCGGAAGATAGACCCGGCTATCGTAAAATGTGCGAAAACATGCTCGCCCTGCATAACCAGGGCGTTGATTATGCCGCGCGCGTCATCAGTCGTTGCCGGCACAACGGAATTTCGCCATGGATCAGCTTGCGCATGAATGATATTCACTGGAACGATCGCCTGCAGCATCCGATCCATAGCGCCTTCTGGAAAGAAAATCATTCATGCTGGCGGGTGCCGGATCGCAGGATTAATTATTTTGACCGGGCAATGGATTATTCCCAGGAGAGCGTCCGGAATCGGCACTTGGCGTTAGTCAAGGAGGCGCTGGCGCGTTATGACAGCGACGGTCTGGAACTGGACTTCATGCGCGCCCCTTACCTGTTCCGCCCCGGTTATGAATTGGAAGGCGGTAAAATCCTGACCGAGTGGCTGGCGCAGGTGCGCCAGTTGGCAGTCCAGGCCGGCCAAAAACGTGGCCATCCGGTCAAGCTCGGCGTGCGCGTGCCGGTTAATCCTGTTACGGCATATAACCTTGGGCTGGACGCGGTTCTCTGGGTACAGTGCGGCTTGGTTGACCTGGTGACGGTAGCGCCTTGGTTTGACACCATGGACAGCAATATTCCGTGGTTTTTATGGAAAAGATTACTGTCGCCATATCCGGTAACCCTGGCTGCCGGTCTGGAAATAAACGCATATTCTTATCCGGGCGGACCTGGCGGCGTTGTTGATCCGGAGACCGCCGTGGGCGCCGCCATTGCCGCCTTGCACGGCGGGGCGGACATTATCTATTTATTCAATTATTATCAGACATCGTGGTGTAAAAATTGGCCGCCGGGAAAATATGAATCCACCCTGCGCGCCATGTCTTCCATCCGGGAACTTGATTGTCTGTCCCGCCGTCATATGGTGACATTCCGGGATGTTCTTGCGCCGGGCGAGCTGGCCGATCATCCGTTGCCGGCCACCGGCTCGCGCTTGTTCTTTCGCCTGCAAACCGGCCCGCGGCCCGTTGGACGAACGGTAACGGCTACCATTGGATTACAGTCTCCGGTTGGCCCCGAGCCCGAGGCGCCAGAGCTGAGGGTTAACGGGGTGGTTTGTTCCTTGCAGACACAACAGGATGGTGTTTTTACGTTCAAGGCGCCGGATGCCGCGCTTGCTGATGTCGTTCAGTTATTGGAAGTGTCCAATAATAAACCAATTACCGCCAATCGCATTGAATTGGATATTTCCGGCGCGACCCCCGCATGATTGCCTTGGCTATTTCGGCATCGAGCAGTCTTGGGTGGCTGGCGGGGGCGGGTACGAATTGCTCATCGTGAGAAGTGGTCCGGCACGGCGGGCGTGGCCAAGGCCGTAACATGGTTTTGAAGCTGTTGAGGAAGCGCTTAAAAATAGCGCGTGAGTTCGAAACAAATGGAGGGAAGGAATGAAGAAGAAGGTCAGACTGGCTATTTGCGGTGCCGGATCGCGCGGAGCGAACGCTTACGCTCCTCATGTCCGATCCAGTCCCTATGACGTGGAGTTCGTTGCAGTTGCGGAACCGCGAGAGGCCTGGCGCGAGAAGGCCATCCGGGACTTGAATATTCCGCGCTCGAATGCGTTCACCACGTGGGAGGAACTGGCAGCCGGACCGCAGATGGCCGACGGGGTACTGATAACGACCCAGGACCGGATGCACGCCGCCCCGGCACAGGCGTTCATGCGCAAGGGTTATCACGTGCTCGTGGAAAAACCCATGGCCGTAACCGAGGAGGACTGCCGTGCGATCGTGCGCACGCGGCAGGAAACCGGCCGCATCATGGCTGTCTGCCACGTCATGCGCTATTCCGTCTATGCGCAGACCATGAAGAAGCTCCTCGATGAAGGCCTGATCGGCGACATCGAGTGCATCCAGCACATCGAGCCGATCGGTTACTGGCACATCGCCCACTCGTACGTCCGGGGTAACTGGCGCCGGGAGGACGAGTCGAGCCCCATGCTGCTGGCGAAGTCGTGCCACGATCTGGACATTCTGCGCTACTGGATCGGTCAGCGGTGCCTGCACGTTTCCTCGTTCGGCAGCCTCGGCCACTTCAGAAAGGAGTGCGCGCCCGAGGGCGCGGCGAAGCGCTGTCTCGACTGCCCGGAGCCGATCGAGTCGGGCTGTCCGTATTCCGCGATTAAAATCTATCTCCGCGACTTCCGGGGCATCAGCTACTGGCCCAACAACGTGCTCACCCTGGACACTTCCCCGGAGGGGATTGCCCGGGCCTTGCGCGACGGTCCCTACGGGCGGTGCGTGTATGC
>JAHIMN010000214.1 GCA_018896395.1 Verrucomicrobiota bacterium
ACGCTTTTCTGAATGCTACGCGGCGTTATGTTGTGCTCATTATTATAAGCCCCCTGCAGACGGCGACGGTCCTCCATAACCGCCAGCGCGCGACGCATGGAGTCGGTCACCCGATCCGCATACATAATCACGCAACCGGCCACATGCCGCGCCGCGCGGCCGGCTGTCTGGATCAGCGCCGTTTCCGACCGCAAAAAGCCTTCCTTGTCCGCGTCCAGGATGGCCACGAGCGACACCTCCGGCAGGTCCAGTCCTTCGCGCAGGAGATTAATGCCCACCAGGCAGTCCACCTCGCCCTTGCGCAGGCCGCGGAGCACCTCCACCCGCTCAATGGCGTCAATATCCGAATGCAGGTACGTAACCCGCAGACCGGCCTCGGTAAGATAATCGCTCAGGTCCTCGGCCGTCTTCTTGGTCAGGGTCGTCACCAGCACGCGCTCGTGGCGCTCGGCCCGCGCGCGCACTTCCTCAATCAGGTCGTCAACCTGGCCTTTCAACGGACGCACCGTGACGACCGGATCCAGGAGGCCCGTGGGCCGGATGATTTGCGGCACCGGCGGGGGCGACACCTCGCGCTCATAGGGGCCCGGCGTGGCCGACATGCAAATGATTTGACCGGTTCGGCCAAGAAACTCGTTGAACGCTAACGGCCGGTTATCGCGCGCCGAGGGCAGGCGGAATCCGTGCTCGATGAGCACGTTCTTGCGCGCCTGGTCACCGTTAAACATCCCGTGCAGTTGCGGCAGGCTGACGTGGGACTCGTCCAGGACAGTCAGGAACTCGCCGGGAAAATAATCCAGCAACGTGGCGGGCGGCTCGCCCGCGCGCCGAGCGCTGAGGTGCCGGGAATAATTTTCGATCCCCGAGCAGTAGCCCATTTCACGCAGCATTTCCAAGTCGTACATCGTACGCTGTTGAATGCGCTGGGCCTCCAACAGCTTCTGGTTGGCCTCGAACCAGGCAACGCGCTCTTCCATCTCCGCGCGAATGCGCGGCAGGGCGCTTTCGATGCGGTTGGCCGGCATCACAAAATGCTTGGCCGGCGAAATCGCCAGGATCGTCAACGCCCCCTGCACGGCGCCGGTCAGCGTGTCAATGCGTTCCAGGCTTTCCACCTCGTCCCCGAAAAACTGCGCGCGCACGCCGGCGGTGGAATATGACGGGAAAATATCCAGCGTGTCGCCCCGCACACGGAATGTGCCCGGCTGGGGCTCGTAATCGTTGCGGGTGTACTGGATATCCACGAGCTGGCGTAAAAGGCGATCGCGATCGAGGCGCTCGCCCCGCTTGATGGTTACCAGCATCTCGCGGTAATCCTCGGGCGAGCCCAGGCCGTAAATGCACGAGACGGAGGCCACGATGATCACGTCGCTGCGGTTCATCAGCGAATTGGTGGCCGAGAGCCGCAAGCGCTCAATATCCTCATTAATGGAAGCATCCTTCTCGATATAGGTATCGGTCTGCGGAATGTATGCCTCCGGCTGATAGTAATCGTAGTAACTGACAAAATACTCCACGGCGTTTGCGGGAAAACAGGTTTTCAGCTCCTGAAAGAGCTGGGCCGCCAGGGTCTTGTTGTGCGAAACGATCAGTGCCGGCTTGCCCCACCGGGCAATCACGTTGGCAATCGTGAAGGTCTTACCCGAGCCCGTCACGCCTTCCAGGGTTTGGAAGCGCTCTCCCGCCTCTAAGCCGCGGACCAGGGTTTCCATGGCCTGCGGCTGATCGCCCGCCGGCGCATACGGCGCCTTGAGTGAGAAGAGAGAGGACATAGTAAGAAGAGGTCAGAGATCAGAGGTCAGAGGTCAGTAAGCAGTTCTTGTTTCCTGGTTTTTGGTTCCTGGTTTTCGATTTACGCTATACGCTCAAAGTGTTTTTCCGTCCTCTGGCCTATGATCTCCGACCTCCGATCTCTGACCTCTGATCTCTGAAATCTGACCGCTGACCTCTGATTCACTTCACTTCCAGCATTCTGGTCAGGGCTTTGCGGGCGTTCACGCGCAGAGGCTCGCTCACGCGTACGATCTGCTCTTCCGGCCACTGCTCCAGCAGGGCCAGAAGCTTGGCTTCCGTCGTCAGGATCATATTCCGGCAGACCGATTGCCGCAGCGGCACGATCGTCAGCCGCCCGCGATGCTGGCGCGCCAACCGGTCCACCAGGTGAAACTCCGTGCCAATGACCACGGTTGTTCCTGCCGGCGCCGCTGCGACGTACCTGATGATCTGGGAAGTGGAGCCATGCTCATCCGCCAGGCGGGCGGCGGCCGCAGGCGTTTCCGGATGCACAATGATTTTCGCACCCGGATACCGTTGGCGGGCCGACGTGATATCGTCCACCGCAAAGGTATGCACGTGGCAATATCCCTTCCAAACCAGCACCTGCGCGCGCGTGATTCCATCCACACCCACCCCACCCCATTTTTTCCCGGGATCATAAACCGCCACAGCCTCGTCCGGCAGTCCCAGGTCACGGGCCGTATTCGCCCCGAGGTGCTCATCGGGGATGAATAGAATGCGCTTGCCCTGGCCTAACACCCACTGAAACACCTTGACCGCGTTGCTCGACGTGCAGGTACTGCCGCCATGTTCGCCACAAAAGGCTTTGACGGCGGCGGAACTGTTGACATAGACTATCGGGACCCAACTGGTTGCCACCGCCTGGAGCTCCTTCCAGACCTGCTGAACCTCGCGCAGGGGGGCCATGTCGGCCATGGGACAGCCGGCATGGATATCCGGCATGTAAATTGCCTGGTGCGGAGAGCTCAGGATACCTGCCGATTCCGCCATGAAATGCACACCGCAGAAAACAATCCGCTCGGCTTCTCTTTCGGCGGCGGCGCGGCGCGATAATTCCAGCGAATCGCCGGTCACATCCACATGCTGGAGCACTTCATCCTGCTGGTAATAGTGCCCCAGGATGAATAGTTTTTTGCCCCATTGCTTCCGAAGGGCTTTGATGGTTTCGCTTGTGTTCATGCAAGCCTCATATATACCAATACAGCGGCCAATATACTACCGGCGCCATGAATGTTCCACCGAAATTCGTCAGGCAACGGGTAGCACCGCTATGACAATGAATGCACCTCTCCGCGCGACCGCGGTCATACACCACCAAGTCAAAAACCCCGTCGCCATCGAAATCGCCGAAAACCGGAATGCAGGAAGATCCGCCCCAGGGATATCCGTTCAGCACCCAGCCCGCCACGGGCTAATAGACATACCAGGCACCATTTCAATAGTCATAGAGCGCGAGATCCGCCACGCCACCGTCGTAAACGCCGGCCCCGGTGATCAGCAAAACCGCAATGATTCTTACGGACGAATTTCACTTGGCGCACTCATTTTTATCCTTCTTTTCAAAATCGATAACTTGGTCCCGGGATTTCAATGGCCGCCTGTTTCACAGGCTCTGTTCAACAAACAGCACACACACCGGCGAGGGCACTTGGATTGTTTGAGTCGTGGGTGAAAGCAGACCCATGGCAGGATCAATTTTGAACGTGACAAGGGTGTGGCTGTCCTGATTGGCAACCAGGAGAAAATTCCCGGCAGGGTCAATGGCAAAATTGCGCGGGTTGCGGCCCTGCGTAGAAACATGACCGGTTGATGAAAGCATCCCGGTATGGTGGTCGATCGAAAAAATTGCCACACTGTCGTGCCCCCGGTTCGATGCATAAAGGAATTTTCCCGAAGCGGCGACGTGGATATCGGCACATGCGTTAAACCCGGCGAATCCGGCGGGCAGCGTTGGCAACATTTGGATCTGCTCCAATGCCCCCTCTTTCCCAATGCAGGCAAAGACTGTTACCGTTGAATCCAGTTCGTTGACAACATAAAAAAAACGCCCGTTTGGATGAAAAACCATGTGGCGCGGCCCGGCACCGGGCTTGAGGGAAACTCCCAGAGGTTCGTGCGGTTTTAAAGTGCCGCTTTTATGGTCGAGAGTGTAGATCGCAATTTTGTCCAACCCTAAGTCTGCAACCAGAAGATACCGATTGGAGGGCTCCATGATGGCAGAATGCACGTGCGCTGTTTTCTGTTGGGGGGCAATTCCGTGGCCTTTGTGTTGTTCAAAGGCACACAAGGGGCCGATGTGCCCGTAGTTTTGAAGGGGAAACAGAGCCAGACTGCCGCCCGTGTAATTCGATACGGCAAGCCATTGTCCTGTTTGGTCGATGCTTACATAACAGGGATGCGCCCCGGCCGTGGATTGGCTGTTGAGCGCAGTCAATTCTCCTGTTTGCCGGTTAATGGCAAAAGCCGTCACTCCGCCGCCGGCCTGACCGTTGAATTCGGCCAACTCATTTACCGCATACAGGAAATTCCGGCATTTGCTGGTGCACAGAAATGAAGGATTGGCCACATTTTGGATGTTTCCTGTGGCTGTAAGACGACCGGTGCAGGGATCAAAACGGAAGATAAAAATCCCCGGATGTTCCTCTTTGGGACCTTTTGCGATGTTGTAGGTTCCCACATAAACCAGAAAAGAAGTTGCGAGAGGGGGCATGGTTACTTCGGTTTTGTTTTATTCTGATTATTGAGCCGCAAAAATATCAGCAGCGTATTTGCTTTCGGAATATCTACGAGGGTCTATATCCTTCGTGTTGCCCAAACCGGGATAATGCACCGCTGCTTCAAGATTCGCGCCAAATTCTTTGGGCAAAAAGATCGGATCAATATCCGGCAACCTTGCCTTGGGTACATTCCATTCGTGCTTCTTTTCGGCCGATTTTGCGCGCATGCTTTTACGGCCTGGCCGGCGTTCCGTCGGGCAGGCGGGTTTGGGTCCATTGCTCCACAATATCGGTGCACGGGTATTTCGCAGCCAAGGCTTCGTTCACGTCAATTCCCAATCCCGGTTTATTATTGGGATACATATAGCCTTTGCGTACAACCGGCGTGCCGGGGAACATTTCATAAACCAGCTCCGGGAACCGGCACCATTCCTGCACGCCAAAATTAGGCGCCCAGACATCGAGGTGCAAATTGGCGGCATGACCCACGGGCGAAACATCGCCCGGGCCATGCCAGGCTGTACGGATGCCGTAATAGTTGGCAAAAAGGATCGCGTCCCGCGCCGGCGTGATGCCGCCCATCTGGCTGATGTGCATGCGCAAAAAGTCGATGAGCCGGTTTTCGATTAAGATCCGCCATTCGTGCGGGTTATTGAACAGCTCACCCATGGCAAGCGGGGTACAGCATACCTGCCTTACATGACGTGACCATTCGATGTCTTCGGGTGCGAGCAAGTCTTCCAGAAAAAACAGCCTGTACACCTCCACGTCTTTTGCAAACTGAACCGAATGAATGGGGCTCAGCCGCTCATGAACATCATGCAAAAGCTCGACCGCGTCCCCGAATGTGGAACGCACGTGTTCCATCATTTTGAGCATGTTGGCCGTGTAAGCGCGCGGGTCGTAGTAAGCGCCCGGGGCCGAGCCTTCGGGCCTGGGCATATCGTCGCTCTTTCCGCCGTATCCGCCCATTTGGATGCGAACATGGCGATAGCCTTCCTCCATGAATTTCCTGACATTGTCGGCCACCTCGAGGGGGTCGCGGCCATCGGCATGCGTATAAATAGCGGCTGCTTCGCGGCATTTTCCGCCCAGCAACTCGTAAACGGGCATGTTGGCCAATTTGCCCTTAATATCCCACAGGGCCATATCGATACCCGAAATGGCATTGTTGAGCACCGGGCCATTGCGCCAGTAGCCGTTCACCATTGCCATCCGGAACATCTCTTCGATGCGGGAAACGCGACGGCCCACCACAAAGGGCTTGATGTGTTTTTCAATGGCAGCCACCACCGCATGCCAGCGCTGCGTGAAGGTGGCACAGCCCAGGCCGTAAAGCCCGGGCTCGGAGGTGATGATCTTTACCACAATCAGCCGCTGGCCTATGGGCTGCGTGGTAATGACCTTTACGTCTTGGATGGTGATTTCATTTGCCATTTTCAATTTTCCCTCCCATATATATATTGATTCTGCCACTCAGGCTCTCAGTCGGTGACATCTGTCCCGCCACTTTTTGCGCGGTTGGATAGGTTGTTTTTTGTGCATGTCTTTATGTTTTTATTTGGGTATTGTTCGGCATTTTGAAATTTAATTTTCCCAATTTGAAATTCCGGTCTTGCCGGCTTAAATCGGGTATTGGGATGGACTGAGCTGTGATGTGATTCCTCCATCCACGTAGATCGTCTGCCCGATAATGTAGCTTGCCTCGTCGGAGGCCAGAAACGCGACCGCGGCCCCGATTTCAAGAGGAAGGCCCAGGCGCCGCAACGGAATCAACTGGGCATACGATTCCAGACTTGGAGCATTAAGCGGCAGTCTGTTTTCGGTATGAATGGCGCCCGGGGCAATGGCATTTACACGGATGCCGCATTCGGCAAGCTCGATTCCCATCACCCGCGTCATGGAATCCAGAGCACCCTTGGTGGCATCGTAAGGAAGACCGTGTGAGTGTCCGCGCAAGCCGCCGACGGAACTGATATGCACAATAACCCCGCGGCCTTTTTCTTTCATCATCCGGGCCGCCTGCTGGGAAAGAAGAAAAGGCCCCTTGATATTGGCGGCCAGCTGGGCGTCAAGCACCGACTCTTCCGTCTTTAGAAAGTGCACCTGCCGCATATCGGCCGCGTTGTTGACCAATAAATCCAGGGTGCCAAAGGCACATAGGATTTCCTCGAACAAACGCTTGATTTCGGCCGGTTGACCCACGTCGGCCTGAACAGGTAGAACGTTCGCTCCCAGTTTGGTGAATGCCTCGGCTGTTTTTTGCACGGCCTCGGCATGGCGGGCGTTTATGATTACCTTCATTCCTTCGGCCGCCAGGCGCAGGGCAATTCCTTTTCCAATGCCCTTGCTGGAACCTGTAACAAGAGCCACCCTTCCTTTAAGCTCGGGATAGCACGGTTTTATGGAAGAAAACATCGAAACAATATCGGTGGACATGAACGGTTGCCTCCGTGAGACGGGATACTCAATCGCTTTGTTTTTCGAACAATGACACTCGCCTGGGCGACTTGTCCGCCATAGATAGGATGAGAAGGCAAAAATTAAAGGACCGATCTCCTCGAGAT
>JAHIMN010000215.1 GCA_018896395.1 Verrucomicrobiota bacterium
GCGTGGTCGGCTACGCTTTCGGATAGCCGGTATAAAACCGGCTCTACATCAACCATTCCTGATCTGTGCGCTTACGTGCGGATTGGGGAGAATCCATGGTCCTCCACGCGGTGGAGCCACTGCTGGATTTCGTCCAACTGCGCGTCCACGCCCGCGGCGCGCAAGCGCGGGAAGCGGTGCTTGATTTGCAGAAGTTCCTCGTGCCGATGAAAGATGATCTTGCCTGCCTGCACCTCGATCATCGCGATCTTTTTTTCCGCCGCCAGGATCCGCAGGGCGGCGATCTTAAGCAGGCGGTCTAACGGCGGGGGTAGGGGGCCGAACCGGTCCAAAAATTCCTCGCGCAGGCCGGCAATCTCCGCAAGGGTCATGGCGGAGGCGATCTGGCGATACACGCTAATCCGCAGGCGCTCATCCTCCACGTAGGCCACGGGCAGAAATGCCGAGCGCGCCGGGTCCGCCGCCTGGGCCGAAAGATCAATAAAGTCCAGCTTGACTTCCACATGCACAATCCGCGTGGGGCTGACCGCCGCGCCCCGCTCCGCCAGAGCACTTCGCCGAGGCGAGCCGGCGGCGGGGACGGTCTTCGACATTTGTGCAATCGTATGGCGCAGAAGCTGGCAGTATAAATCGAACCCGATGGCGGCAATGTGCCCGCTCTGCTCAGGGCCCAGCAGGTTGCCCGCTCCGCGGATTTCCAGGTCGCGCATGGCCAGTCGGAACCCGGCCCCCAGTTCCGTATGTTCCAGAATCGCCTGGATGCGCTGACGCGAGGTGTCCAAGAGATGCCCGTGCACCGGCAGAAGCATGTAAGCGTAGGCCTTGCGGCTGGACCGCCCGACCCGCCCGCGGAGCTGGTAGAGATCCGCCATCCCGAACCGGTCGGCCCGGTCAATGAGGATCGTATTGACGTTTGGAATGTCCAGCCCGCTTTCAATGATCGTCGTGCATAGCAGGAGGTCATAAGCGCCGCGCGCAAAATCCCGCACGATGTGCGAGAGCGCCGAGGTCGGCATCTGGCCGTGGCCGACGACCATGCGCGCCTCGGGCACAAGTTTTTCCAGCCGCTCGCGGACGCGTTCGATGGAGTAAACGCGGTTGTGCAGATAATAGATCTGCCCGCCCCGGTTCAACTCGCGCAAAATGGCGTCGCGAATAACGCGGTCGTCGTTTTTAGTCACGATGGTCTCGATTGCCTGGCGCGCCTTGGGCGAGGTCTGGATCACGCTGATTTCCCTGGCGCCCGTGAGGCTCATGTAGAGTGTGCGCGGGATGGGCGTGGCGGTGAGCGTCAGCACGTCCACTAACTGTTGGAGATGCTTGAAGCGTTCCTTGTGGCCGACGCCGAACCGCTGTTCTTCGTCAATGATCACAAGCCCAAGGTCCTTGAAGCGCACGTCCGGCTGGATCAGCCGGTGGGTGCCGATGACGATATCCACGCCGCCCGTTAAGAGCGCGCGCACGATGGCCCCCTGCTCCTGGAGCGTGCGGAACCGGCAGAGCAGTTCCACGCGCACGGGATAGGCCGCCATGCGTTCCGCGAACACTTCGTAATGCTGTTGGGCCAGGACGGTGGTGGGCACCAGCACGGCCACCTGCTTGCCGCTCATAACGCACTTGAAGGCCCCGCGCATGGCCACCTCAGTTTTACCGTAGCCGACGTCGCCACAGACCAGCCGGTCCATGGGCCGGATGATTTCCATGTCGCGCTTAACGTCGTGGATGGCGCGTTCCTGGTCCTCGGTTTCCTGGTAAGGGAACGATGCTTCAAATTCGTTCTGCCAGGGGGTATCGGGCGGGAAGGCGATCCCGGCTTTTGCTTCGCGCGCGGCCTGGATTTCCAGCAGGCCGGCGGCTAAGTCGTGCACGGCGCGCTCGGCGGCGTCCTTTTCGCGCGACCAGCGCGCGCTTCCCAGCCGGTGCAGCGGGGGTGCGTGCTTGCCCACGCCGACGTAGCGGCTCAGCAGGTGTGCCTGCGAAACGGGCACGTAGAGCTTGGCCTGGTCGGCATACTCAATAGCCAGCGCCTCCTGGCGCTTGCCGTTGAACACGATCTCGTACAGTCCCAGGTAGCGGCCAATGCCTTGATCCACGTGCACCACGAGGTTGCCTGGCTCCAGATTGGTCCAGTCGGTAATGGTTTCCCCCGCCGATGCCCCGACTCTCCGGGAGGTCGGGACGCGTGTAGTTGTCCGCGCGGTGCGGTCGGGAAGCAGTTTGGGCCGACCCAGCAAGTTGGATTCGGAGAGCACGGCCAATTGGAGATCCGCTTGCATGAAGCCGTCCGAAAGCATACCTACGTGCAGGTGGAAGACGGGCTCGGGGTTAATCTCGCGGAACCGGTCCAAGGCGCCCTGGGTATAGAAGAAGATATGCACGCGCAGCCCGTGCCGGGCGCGTTCGACCAGGCTTGCCAGCCACTGGCGGCGGTGCTCAGCAAAGATGTCCGGCGCCAGCAGGTCGCGGCGCGGGGCGGCCAGCGCCCTGGCCGAGCTTGGGCAGGCGGTCACGGACCGAAAGCCAAGATCCACGCGCGGCGCGGGCGGGGGCCAGTCAACCTGAGTGTCTGACACATCGGTGGTATCGAAAACCGGGTCCGGCAGGCATTGCCACGCGCGCGGATTTTCCATAATAACTTGTTGAATACGGGTGAAGGGAATGGTCAAGTCGGTGACCTTAGCTTCATCCAGGGCTTCCTGGTAGATGCCCGCGTGATAGCGGATGCCTGCCCGCAATGCTACGCACCCGCCCGCAACGCTGGCGCGCCTGCCCACATCGCTGCGCGAAGTGCTGCGGGCGGGTAGCGACTGCGGGCTGGGTAGCGTTGCCGGCGGGCCGGCGGAATGGTGGGAGGCGGATGTAAAATCGCCGGTCACAGGTTCCGACCAGAGATAAATCAACTCCGGCGGCAGGTAATTCACGAAAAGACAGCGCGCCTCAGCCCCGGCGCGCATCAGGTTCCATTCGCCGGCTGGTGGAAGCACCGCTTCCTTCAGGCGCGCGAACGAGCGCTGGCTGGCAGGATCGAACGAACGGATCGTTTCCACCGTGGAGCCGACAAATTCGATCCGGAAAGGGGCCGCCTCGTTAAGCGCCCAGACATCCAAGAGTCCGCCACGCCAGGCGGCCTGGCCCTTGGCCTGGACTTCCGGCTCAAAGGCATAGCCGGTTTGCTCAAGGCGCGGGACAAGCGTTTCCGGGTCATGCTCCTTGCCGAGCGCGACCCGAAAGGTGTGGGCCTTGAGCGCGGCGGGAGAGAGCGTCATCTGCATCAGGGCCTGCACGCAAGTGGCAATGACCACCGGCGCCTGGAGCACGATCAGCCGCTCCAGGGTCTGTAGGCGTTCGCCGACCATCTCCGCCTGGGCGGCGGCTTGTTTGCCGGGAAGCGATTCCCAGGCAGGATAATATAAAATGCGCTCCGGGTGCGTGCCGGCCAGGGCCAGCAGGTTCCGGCGCAATTCGTCCAGCGAGTGCATGCTGTCGGACACGACCACCACCGTGCGCCGGAACTCGGCGAGCAGGTCCAGCGCCAGGAAGGCCGTGGCGGAAAAGGACATGGCGGAGAGCCTGCACCGGCCGTTTTCAGCCAGCGCGGTTTCCAATTTGCGGCGCATCTCCGGCGTAATGTGCAGGGTGAGCATGGCGAATCGGCGTTACGAACACAGCACCACATCCGGCGAGGCGGCGATGGTCCGCCAGCCGTCCGGCAAACGGCAGGTCATCAAAATCCTGCGACCATCTTTTTTCATGGATACATTAACAACGCCGTCAGCGACCGGCAACGCGGCCTCCGCCCATTCGATCATGCCGGGGTGCGGATCCAACACGATGGTCCGATCCAGCTTGGACGAGGGCAAAATGCCGGTCACTATGCGCGGCAGGAAATATCCGGACAACGCGCTGACACCCTGACATAACGCGCGGCTGGGATGCTCCAGAGCCCGACGTGTTTCAAACAGAGTCTGGAACCCCGTCGCCAGCATTGGTCCCAGCACGTCGCGGATGGCGCGCACCACGGCCTCACCATGCCGTTCCTGTTCCAGTGCCTTGAGCGTAAACCACATGGACAACAGATCGGATTCAATGCGTCCATTCAAGATGCGTTCTGCCACCAATCCCATCCGCCCCTGGATCAGGCCGGCCAGCGTTGCAAATGCCAGGACATGTTCTTGCCCAGTGCCCGGTGCCTCCTGCTGAAAGACGGCGCGCAAAGCCATAGCCATCCGGTCTCGCTGAGCCCGCAGAGCGGCGGCCAGCGCAATTTTGCCGGCTTTGTCCTGAATCCATGCCCCGGTGTTAAGCGCCTGATAATAGATGGCATTGAGCGAGAGGCGTGAGGGTTCGCCCGTTAATTGACCGTTCACACCTTGCCAATCAATGAAGTTCCATAAAGTTTCCGCCGGCTTGTCGGACGTGCCGCCACTTTCCCACCCGAACACTTCCGGAATAGTCAAGGTGCCGTCCGTTCCGATGAAAGGCTCAAACCAGGCCATAGCGCGGCCCACTGTGCCGGCCAGGTCCTTAAGCGCCGTCTCGTCGCCGGTATAGTCCGTATATTCACGAATCGCTTCGATCCAATGCAAGGTCCATGCCGGAATGATCTGGTTCCAAGGCCAAGGCCCGCCGGATTGCATGGCGCCGTCGGGACGGATGCCCCCGGCAAACTGATAGAGAAACTGGCGGGCCAGCCGTGTGTCGCCGAAATAGCTATACCCGTACAACGCCTGAACGCGCCCGTCGCCGCCATATTGCTGGCGCTCGCGCGAGGGATTGTCCATATAGGTGTCCGCCATGCACAGGCGCGCCGTAAGCCGGCTGGCTTCCCATAGAGCGTTCAAGGTCGGATCGGCACAGCGAAACATGCCGACATCTGAAACCGGATAGGCAATTTCATGGGCAACCACACGTCGAATCATGAGCGCCCCGGACAACCCGTCCATATCCAATTGCAGATATCGGAAGCCCCGCACATTGAAAGTTCCGCGCCACCTATTCCAGCCAGGCCGAAGTCTCAACCGGTCCACGGACCAGCCGCCGCCCATTTGCGCGGTTTGTCCATAATTCGGAACCAATGTCACATTGAGGTTATCGCAAGGATTTGACGAAAGCCGTGTTGCGGCGGGTGTCATTACCCGGTCCCGCTCATAGAGTCGGTCGGCATATCCGAGGCGCACCACGTTGTGGCCGGATGCCTGCACTTCGAGTTCGATCACGCCCGACAGCATGCGACCCAGGTCCAGGATCAGATACGCGGGCTTTCCCGCTCCGACCTCAACCGGCCAGGGTGTTCCCAGGATACGCAACCGGTCCGGCGGCATCGGTTCCTGACGCCTTGCGGGCCACCATTCGCAACAATCCGAAGGCAAGTCACACACACCAGCGGCAAGAACTCGCGTCGGGGCCTCAACCTCCTGCTCGCTCAGCGGGGGAAGCATGCGGGGGATGAGGGCCAATTGAGCATGCGCCGGATCATCCAGAATCGGCGCCGGCGTCCAGTCGGCTTCCCCGGCGCCGCGTTCCCAGAGTTCCGGCGTCTGGATATTCAGATCAACATCTTCATTAAATCCCTGGTATAAACTGATCCGGGGACTGGCGCTATTCCAGGCGCGGAGCACACAGCTTTCCCATGGCGCCACGCCGGTGGAAAGACAACAACCGCCGATGCATCCTTCCAGTCGAAATCCCGGAATCGTTTCCGGGTGACCTCCGGTCGGCACGCCACGATTGTTAACCAGCAGGCTGATAGTGTTGCTGCCGGGATGAAGGCGCCCGCCGATTTCACAGGTGTCCAAACCCACGCTGCCTTTCCATGCGCGGACCGGCCCGCGACCCTGGTATCGGCCATTGATGTAAAGCGCATATTGATTAACCGCACTGAGCTGTAAGCGACAGGCTGCCGCCTTGGTATCCGCCAATGTCACAACGAGCCGAAAGGCGACATAGCGGTTTTGAGACGGGACCGGATCATTGACCCAGATCCACCGGGCGTTGCCGGATTGTTTTACCACGCCATTGCTAACGGTATCCGTAAAATCTGATCCGCCATCCAACATGCCATCTCCTTTTTGCAATCATCACCGCCTGCGGATTATTGAGGGTGAATGCAGATCAGGAGTGCTCCGCGAGTCGCACTGCGCGGCCGGTGTTGGCCGCTTCATCGGCAGAGAAACAGAGGCGCATCGTCTCGTACGCATCCCGTGCCGGTGTCATTGGCGGCAACCCCTGGGCGACACGACGGACCACATCATAAGTCTGATGGGTCGTGTTGTGATAGTAAAAATAGTCTTCCTTGGAACTCCACGTCAGATTCTCGACCCAATCGCTGACCATCGTGTCGGGGCTGTCCGAGAACTGCCACCGCTTGATCCGGCGATAGAACACATCCGTCTCCGCGGCGCCCTTGGTGCCGACCACGATGTAGCGGAGCTTGTGCCCGTCGCCCAACTGGAGATCGGTGATATTATCAACCAGAGGATCGCCCCGGAACAGGGCGGGGTAATTCATGTAGTAAGAGATGTGACCGATTGCTCCGTTCTTGAACCGATAGGTCGTATGGTAATTGTCGTGGACTTCGGTGTAGGGCACGACGTTTGGTGAGCATGCTGAGTAAACCTCCGTGACCGGAGAGCCCACCCACCAGCGGGTCAGATCGACGTAATGGCTGATGCGTTCCCCGAACGTGTCGCCGCCTTCGCGCTTGGTGTTGCGCCAGGCTTTCTTATCGTAGGCACACGAAGTGTAGAGGCAGTGGGTGTTCACCACCTGTCCCAAGAGACCGGCATCGATCCATTCCTTGATCTTCATGTAAAGGAGGGAATACCGCAGCTCGAACCCAATTTGGAAGAAAAGCTTGAGGCGTTCGGCAGTCTCCACCATGAGGCGGGCGTCGGCAAGGGTGTTGGCGATCGGTTTTTCGCAGAGCACGGCTTTGCCGGCTTCTAACGACTGAAGCGTGAGATCCTTGTGCGCGTGGTTGGCGGCGGCCACGAAGACCAGCTTGACGGCGGGGTCATCGAGGATGTCGCGGAGGCGGGTGCTGCCCGGCACCTGGTACTGGTCCTTCATGACCCGGATGCGGTCCTCGGCGACGTCGTAAGTCACTATCCCGCGGACCTCCGGACATTCTTTCAGCTCTTGAACGATTTGTTCGCCCATTTTCCCGGATCCTAATATGCCAAC
>JAHIMN010000024.1 GCA_018896395.1 Verrucomicrobiota bacterium
AAATACACGAAATGAATTAAGAGTGGTGAACTTTGGGCACCCCAAAAAACGCATCTGAAAAAACCGGAACTATAGTTTATCAATGCGTGCAAAAATTTGTTGTTTTACTGTGATTTCCCTAATAGTCTACAGCCTATAACCTGCAGCCTGAGCATCCTATGGGGTGCTACTACATCTCTACCAGCATCATATTAACGGTCCAACCGGCCGGATCATCCAGAAACAACCCGGTCAAAACAGCGTCCGCGTTCAGGTCGTTGAACGCATACCAGCCGATACCGATCGCCAGGCAGGCGGCGACAGCGGCCGCCCAGGACCACATGATCGAGGACTCATAGACCTTGCCGGATAATTTCGCCTCCAGCGGGACGATTCGGCGGATTTCCGCCATGACTCCGTCCTGCCAGTCCGCTCCGCCGGTGATGACCGGTCCGCCGGTGATGACCGGTCCGTCGGCAAAGGGCTCGGACGCCCTCCCGGCATTCCACAATGCGTGTTCGATGCGATCCACGATTTTATTGGGTTTCACGGCGTGGTTCCTCCTCGTGTTTCAGTAATTGTCCAATGATCCGCCGCATCCGCTGGCGCGCCCGATAGGCGCGCACTTTAACATTAATGGGGCTCCATGCCATCAATCGGGCGACTTCCCGCACCGGCCGCTCCTCCAGGTGGAGGAGGGTCACCAGCGTCCGATCCTCAGCGCTTAATCGCTCGAGCGCGTAAGCCAGTAATTCGCGCGTTGCCTGCCGGGATGTTTGCCGGTCAAATAGTTCCTGAGACTCCGTTCGGCTGGCCCGGTCCAGCCAGGTCTGCGTTTCGTTCGACAGATCGTTGAGCACGCAACAGACCGGCTGGCGACTTGCCCGGCGCCAGAATGTAAAACACTGCCGTACGGTAATGCCGGCCAGCCAGTGCCGGAATTCGGCTGTGCCCCGGTAGGTCGGCAGGGCCTTATAGGCTTCGACAAAAATATCGTGCGCCAACTCCTCGGCACGGTCCGCTGGCACATGCTTGAGCACGATTACAAATACCCATGCCCGGTAACGGGTCAGCAGGTCGGCAAACGCGTTGATATCCCCGTGCCGGACGCGTTCAATGATTGCCCGGTCACTGCCAGGCTCCGCCAGAGCGCTTCGCCCAGGCGAGCCGGCCGCGCCATCGCTGTTCATAACATATCCCTTTGGACATGGTTCAACGGTTCACGGTTTTGGGGTTCACGGCCCGCCTGCAACGCTGTAGCACTGCGGGCAGGTTGAGCAGATTGAAGCGGAAATCAGCAACCTCCATAACTGTGAACCGCTGAACCGTGAACCATGCCAATTTATTTGTCTGTCGTGCCACGCTCTTTGGCGAATCGCTTGTGCATGGTGCTCCGTGCCTCTGCCCGTATTTTGTTCAAAGCGGCCTGCTGTTCGCCGGTCAGTACGGCGCGAATTTGGCCCGCTATTTTTGCGCGCAGGACGGCGGCTTCTTCGCCCGCCGCAGCGGCTTTCTTGCAGGCCTCTCGCACGGATTGCTCATCAAACGGCCCGGCCTGAATCTGGCGGTTCAGCGCCTCACGCGTTTCCTTCGCCTTAGTCATGGCGGCCTTCATGGATTCCTGGTTCAGTTTCACGATTGACTCAATCTGCTGGCTCTGGTCGGCCGTCAGATTCAACTGCTTACACTTCGCCATGAATCGGCCGCCAAAGCCTTGGCCCTTATGCGGGCGCTGGGCGGCCGTATTGGTTGCACCCGATGCGGGGAAAGCCACACCTGCGGCCAGCATGCCGATCGCCACTGCACAGATCAATCCTCTTGTCGTACTCATCGCGCGCCTCCTTGGTTCAACGGTTTCGTTCATCGTATCTGTGTATGAAGTCGCCGACCGGCGCGATCCGGTTACAAGAAAGAATGCCGTTTGTTTGCGTGTAACTGCTCTGGATAGGCTGTAGATCAGGCTAAGGGGCCGTCCGCGCGGCGCGGATGCGGATCACCATGCGCTGGTTTTCCGGATTGCCGTTCACGGGATCGTTCGGTGCCTTTGGAAGGGAGTAACCATATCCAACGGCTGTGAAGCGTTTCTTGGCGATGTGGTGGTTCTGCACGAAGTAATCGCGGACAGCCTCCGCTCGCTTCTCGGTCAATTTCCGGGCATCCCGGTCGGAGACATTTGGCTTTTGGTCAATGTGCCCTTCGATCCAGATTTCAGAATCAGGGTATGTCTGGATGATCTTCGCGATGGCATCGAGTTCCGAGAAAT
>JAHIMN010000216.1 GCA_018896395.1 Verrucomicrobiota bacterium
AAACTTCCACTGTCGAAAGCACCCGGGTTGCCCAACGAGATAAAGGGAACAGTCTGCTCTGGCCAGGTCCAGTGAATGCCGTCCCGACTGACGGCCAGGCGGATGTCCAGCGTGTCCGGCTTGTGCTGGTAGAGGCTGGGAAACATCATGTAGACGTTTGCCGCGTAGGGATATTTCATCGCCGCAGGGTTGTACAGGTCGCTGGCCGGCGGGTCGTTCGCACTGGTTTGAAGCACCAACTTCAGCGAACTAAAATTTGAGAAGTCATCACTCTCGGACCTGCCAAGTGCCCGCCCTCGACCAAAAACGCGGCCGTAAAGAACATACTTGCCCAGTTGTTGGTCCCATAAACACGTGTACTGACTGTCAGCAAAACAGTTGTCGTTGATAACCGGTTTGGGTAAACGGGCCCATCTTAAACCATCGGCTGAATACATTCCCGCGATTCGGTACTGGCCGTGTATTCGGCCTTGCGAGACCGCTTTGTAGCGCGATTCGGGCGGCGCTGTAGGGTCTCTAAAAACGCTTGTTCCGTGTACACGCGAACGAGCACCCTCAGGACCAATCTGGCGAAAGAGAATGTTATTTTTCTTGCTGCCATTGTATTCGTATTCGAACAAGCCGAGTTCCGGCTTTGTCCAGCGGATGCCGTCTCTCGACTCAGCGTAGCAGAACACGGTAGTATAATTGTCGTTCTTCTCTTTCTTGTACCTGAGCCAGCCATCGATGTCATAGGCCTCGTACCACATGCGATACCTGGCTTGCTTATCCACCACGCCTGGGTCTTCCATCACATTGAACCAGTTGATGGTCCTGCTTTCCCAGGGATGTTCTCGCTCAAGGATCTTTTCGCCGGTTTTCCGGGCAGGGTGTAGCCGAAGCCGTATGTTTTCCGCTGTTTCCAAAAAGGCTTTATCGATGAACAATTGTTTTTCACTGCCCACTTCGGAAGGGTTGATAGTCTGGGCGCTTAATGCGCTTGAAAATGCGCCACAGATCAAAAGAACTAAGAGAATGTTCGTCAAACTGTTTTGTATCATCTCATATCCCCCTTTTTTTTCGAGTAACTCCACGTACATTGCGTGTAACCATTAAGCCATCCGAAGACGACTATTTTATTGAAAAATTTCTACGCTCCCACCGCCCCTTTGCCAGGGCACAATTCTCCCAAAAATATGCGGTCAAATTAAGCCGTTTTGCGTCGCGTGTCAAGAGGAAAATCGCAATAAAACAAGGGAGTAATCCTTGATGATTAACGAGTTGCAAATTACGATTTTTTTCAATTTATCACGCTTTTCCGCTCAAGGCGGATCCGCTTTCAAGGAATCCAGGGACAATGAAGCGAAACTTTCCGCAACAGCCTCCTATGTCGGAATAGACCGGGGCGACGGAGGCCGAGATTTTATTTTCGCCCTCGCGCTTGACTTTCCGGACCTCATGGCCTAATTTCAGCATCATAAAAAAAGCGTCCTCATTCGGTTTCTGCGAAAATGTCCGGGTGATCCGCCTCGTGATTGTCATGTCGTTCCTGATGTCGGCGTTGATTAATGGTAAAAATATGGCTTCAGATTCATGCGCCGTCTATTTCGGCACCTATACCTCGTCGGGCAAGAGCAAGGGCATTTATACCTGCCGGCTTGACACCTCCACGGGCATCCTGAGTACGCCGGAACTGGCCGCGGAGACCGCGAACCCGTCGTTTCTTGCCATCCATCCCGATCGTCGGCACCTCTACGCCGTCGGCGAAAGCGGAGTCTTTGGCGGCGAAAAGACCGGCGCGGTGAGTGCCTTCTCGATTGATCAGGTGATGGGGAAACTGACACTGCTCAACCGCCAATCCACCGGCGGCCTTGGCCCGTGCCATGTGAATGTGGATCTCACCGGCAAGTGCGTGCTCGTGGCAAATTACAGCAGCGGCAGTTGCGCCTCGTTGCCGGTCAGGGACGATGGCGCGCTCGGCGAAATCGTGTCGTTCATCCAGCACGAAGGATCCAGCGTCAACCCCGATCGCCAGGCCGGGCCGCACGCGCATTCAATCAACCTCTCGCCCGACAATCGTTTTGCCTTTGTGGCCGATCTCGGTCTTGATAAACTGCTGGTCTATAAACTTGATCCCTCCAGTGCCGCGCTGATGCCCAATGATCCGCCCTTTGCGAAAGTCCCGCCCGGCTCCGGACCGCGACATATGGCGTTTCATCCGGATGGCAGGTTCGCTTACGTCATCAACGAAATGCTTTGCACCGTCACCGTGTTCAGTTACGAAGCCGGACAAGGCGCGTTGAAGGAAATCCAGACCGTCTCAACCTTGCCAAAGGGCGAGAGCGTCCAACCCGGCTACAGCACCGCCGAGGTGCTGGTTCATCCGCGCGGCAAGTTCCTCTACGGCTCCAATCGCGGCCATGATACCATCGCTGTGTTCGCGATTGATCAGGCCAATGGAAGACTCAGTCTCATTCAGAACGAATCCACGCAAGGCAAGTTGCCCCGCAATTTCGGCATTGACCCGACCGGTGCCTGGCTGCTGGCCGTCAACCAGGACACCGGCAATGGCGTCGTCTTTTCCGTGAACCCCAAGACCGGCAAACTAAAGCCCACCGGTCAAATCGTGGAGGTTGGCGCACCGGTGTGCGTGAAGTTCATGCGTGCGAAGGAAAATTAGTGTCAAATCTCAATTTTCAACAAATGAATTGATAAATTCAAATTTCTTACATTCGTTTTCAGAGCGACTTGTCCCCAAATGTTCAAATGTTCCCCGGTCAGAAATTGGAGATTACCGCATGAAAATCAAACTGGGCGTGATGGCGCTGGTGGTGAGCGGGTTCATCGGGTTGACCGCATTTAGCCGTGCCGCGGTGGGAGCCGAGAGCGCCACAAACCGGCCGGCGGTGTTGTGTCTGGGCGGCCACGGCAGCCACTGGCCGATCCTCAAGAAGCTCGCAGAAGATGAGGGGTTTGTCTTTGGGGCGATCGACTTCGGCCGGTTGACCTGGGACACGCTCCGGCAGTTCAACGCGGTGATTGTCTTCGACATGTCCCGCCTGAACCCCGACGGCAAGCAGGATAACTCGGTTGAAATCAGCCCCCCGGGCTTCCAGCGCGTCAGCGATCTGCTGGACCGGTTCGTTCAGGAGGGAGGCGGGCTGTACATTTACGGCGTGTCCTTCACCCACATGGGACAGGGGTGGGCCCTGGAGACGCTCGACCAGTTTCTCAAGCGGTTTGACGCCAAGGTCCTTTTCGAGCTGCTCCGGGACGTGCCGCGCGAGTCGCGGCAGCCCGACGGCCAGAAGGTGCTGTACGCGCGGGCGGACCGGATTGAGCCGCACCCGGTGACGCAGGGGGTCAGCAACCTGTGGTATGCCGCGGGCCAGTTCAGCTACGGACCGTGGACGCGTCCGCTCGGCCTTGGGCAGGGCTGGGTGCCGCTCATGCGGACATCGGAGGGCTTCTCCTCCGTGCCGCTCGAAAAGCCGCTGGAGCATTCGGTGCCCGTGTCCAACGGCGTTTCCGCCGTGAAAGGCAAGACGGCCGTCATCTACGCGGCGCGGGATACCGGCAAGGGCCGCCTCGTGCTGAACGGCGGGGAATCCACCATTTCGTTCTACGGCTATGCCTATTCGCCGTTTGCGGACAAGGCGTGGGGGCGGATCGGAATGGAGGCGGGCCTGAATGGCATACCGAGCGACGGGCGCAAACTGCTGGTGAACTCCCTTCGCTGGCTCGTTGAGCCGAGCATGAAGTCGGGCGCGCTGGGCGGGTACGTGCCGCCCGCGCCCAAGCCCTTCGAGCCGCGCGTGATGCAGCCGGTCCCATGGGCGGAACCGGGTCCCATCGGCGGCGGATCGAGATACATGAAGGGCGTGTTCGGGGTCGTTCCCGCGTCGGGCGGCGGGTCCGGGACCGTGGCCGAATACGCCGCCGCGGCGAAAGCGATGGGACTGGACTATATCGTGGTAGCGGGGGATTTCGCCAAGATGAAGGCGACCGGCTGGAAGCCGCTCCTCGCCGAATGCGCGGCGGCAAGCACTACCAATTTTGCCGCGATCCCGGCCATGATCACGATGGATGAACAGGATAACCGCTTCCTGCAGTGCGGGCGTCAGGCCTGGCCGAAGAAGGCGCGCCTCTCCACGAACGACGCCACCCGCGTGCAGGAACACCTCGGCTACTGGATGATAGACGGCAATTTCCCATGTCGCGCTCCGTTCTGGTTCTCGAAGGGACAATATCCGGCGTGGTTGCACAGCGGCTACGATACCTTTGCGGTGCGCACGTACATGGATGGCGACCTGGTGGACGATTGCCTGGAGGGCTTCCTCACGAACCAGGAACAAGGCGACCGATCACGGTTGATTGTCGTCGATCTCGTCACGTCGCCGGCGAACCTGGGCCGTGTCAGGGAATTCACCTTCCTCAGGGCGGGTGATCCGCAGCAGGTCGCCGACTCGCTGATCAAGGGGCAATTCTCGGGGGGTGCCATCAGCTATGTCTCCAGCGGGCCGGTCATCCGGAACTGGTATCTGTCGAACGGAACGCGCAACACTGCCGGCGAGTTCTACGTGCCGGGCACGGAGCGCTGGCGGCTGTCGCTGAGCGTGACATCGGCCGTGCCGTTGAAGGCCGTGACGATCTACGACAGCACGAACGTGTTCCGGCGGTTGGCGGTGACCGGTACCGTCTGCGACGTGCACGTGGACGGCGTTCACGACATGCGGCATGTCCTGGCGGCGGTGGTCGAGGATGTGAATGGGGGAAAGGCCATGACCGGTGCGCTGGAGACCCAGGATGCCCTGATGTACCAGTACTTCTGCAGCGACCGGTGTAACATCATGAGTGGCCAATCGACGGTGCGGCACGAGGACGGCAGTGAGGAAACGCTCCCCGCCACGAGTATGCTCTACAAGTCCGGCCGGCTGTATTTCGGGACCGTCGTCCGCGCCGAGGGCCTGCCGGGGATCGACGGGTCGGGCGGCGGATCGATCTTTGGCCCGTCGGCGAGGTTCAGCGTATTGGCTGAAGGCGATGGGGGGGAAGAGCGCGACGGGCTCCATCGCATTCTGCGGCCATACGAATCGGGGGATGTGATTGTTTTCGATACGCCGATTCTCAAGAGGCGCGCGGTGCCCGGAGGTGAGATTTTCGGTCACGCGCCGTACGTATCGCTCGCCGAGCCGCGCGTGGAGGCGCGCCTGGTGCAGTATCACTTCTATCGCAAGCCGCCGTATCCG
>JAHIMN010000217.1 GCA_018896395.1 Verrucomicrobiota bacterium
ACGAAGTGTCATTTAACGCGTCGGAACCCGCACGCGACGAAACCGCGGCGCCCATGCCGATTACACTGGCCCTGTTTAACTGCCGCCATGCCAATAACCCTCAGACGACCTTGCCGCTGAAAGCTGAGGCGCGCGAGCAGGAGGCCCGCTACGTGGCGGGCCGTGTTGCGGCACTGCACCGGAACGATCGGGCGGCCAGTGTCGCGATTCTGATTCCGGCCCGCACACACCTGACGCCCTATGTTAGAGCCATGGAAGCGCTCTCCCTACCCATCCGGTTAATGGAAGGCGTGCCGATGCTGGACTGCCCCGAGGTGCGCCACCAGCTGAACCTGTTCAAGGCCCTCCTACGTCCGCACGACGATGTCGCCTGGGCCGGAGCGCTTCGGACACCCTGGTGCCGCGTTCCCGCCGCTACGCTGGAAAAGCTTGCTACACTGCAGGCACCGGTGCGGTGGTCTGAAAAAATTACCGGGCCGGGCCGTCAAGCTCATCCTGAGATTTTTCGTTTTAATACCGCGCTGGACAAGATCCGCCCCGATTTCGGACGCGAGAGCTATGCGCTCAGTCTTCAGCGCCTGTGGGAGGAACTTGGCGGACCCGCCGCCGTGGTTCGGATGTGCGGCCCAGCCGGCTTGGCCAATAGTATACGGTGCCTCGATTTGCTCGGCCAATGTCCCGCGGGACGCGGCGAGGAGACGCTCGCCACCATGGAACGACTGCTGGCGCGAGCCTACACGCCGCCTGATCCGCGTGCCGCATTCTCTCCCGTTGCCATTATGACCATCCACAAGGCCAAAGGCTTGGAATTCGACCATGTCTTCGTGGTCGGACTCGATCGCGAACCCGGAGGCCGCGCCGCGCGACGGGAGCGGGACTCCGCGTTCCTGATGGAACGCCTGCCGGCGAGCGAACGTGACACCGTCATCCGTCCTCCGTCGTCCGTCGTCTGTCCTCTGTCATTCCTCGCCGCCACCGCCGGGGATCGGCGGACGGACGCACGGTCATTAGCTCAGCTCCTGTTGAGCGATTTAGGACTTCGGCGGAACGCGGCGGAATATAAACGACTGATCTACGTTGCGGCGACGCGGGAGCGTGAGACACTAACCTTGAGCGGCCTGATGCTTCAAACCGCCGGCGACAAAGAACGGCGGTCGGCTATCGCCTGGTTAGATATCATGGACCGGGAACGTGTGTTCGAGGGACTGCCGGTACAGGTACTTAAAAATCCACAACTGGCCAAAGCGGGAATACCTGTAATTGCACCGCCAAAACTTTCCCCCGCTCCGGCGCCGTTTGAGCCGGAGCCCCTGCCCTATCTGATTCGGAGCCCGTCGAAAATCGAGGACGAGACCGCCACCGCCGCGCGGTCAGGTGCCGACGAGGCTGATCCGGATGCCCGGGCACGGGGCGTGGTCATGCACCGGTTATTCGAGACATTGGCGCGGGGTGAACCCTCACCCCGGGTACCGGCGGTGGCCGCGGCGCTTGCCGTTGAAGGCCTGGCTCCCGAGCAGTGCCGTGCGCTGGCGAAAGAAATACTCGACGAATGCCGCCGTGCTTGGGAATTCAAGGCGTTGGCCACATTACGCGATGCCGCGACCGAAAGGATCCCCGAATGGGCTGTCGAGGATTGTTTCGATAAAAACGTTATTCGTGTCGGGCGCATTGATCTTGTCCTGAAAACCGCCAAGGAAATTGTTTTGGTGGATTTCAAAACCGGCCGGCCCGGCACCCGTAGCCGGGCTGGCCCGGACAGCGATGCCTGGTTAACGGCCGAGCTTGCCCGCTATCGTCCTCAGCTTGTCGCGTACCGGGAAATGGCTGCCAGGGCACTGGGCATGCCGCCGACACGCATTCAAGCGGTGTTGTTCTTCACCGCTCTGCCCCGCTGGGTGGCTGAAGAAATTAAGTGATTAAGCGATTTAGAGATTGAGTGATTTAAGAACTGAATCCCGGGAAGCATGGGGAATTTGGCGCTTTGCTTCAATCATTGAATCACTGAATTTCTTACGGTTCCCACCGGCAATAAATTCCGCAGGGCAGGATTTTGGCGCTTTGCTGAAAAGGCAAGCCCAGTTCACCGCTGGTGATCCGGCCTCGTAGACCAGCCAGGATATCGGAGAGCATATTGGCCATTACAAGCGCCGACACATGGGCCGTGTAGCAGTTCACCAGGAATAGAAGCGGATGCTTGGACAACAACTTGCGGGATTCGGATAGAAGCTCCCACAACTGGTCTTCTAACTTCCACACTTCGCCACGGCGGCCGCGCCCGAAAGAGGGCGGATCCATGACCAGCGCATCATAGCGTTTCTCCCGCCGGATTTCCCTTTTCACAAAAGCCAGGCAATCGTCCACAATATAGCGGATGGGATGCTCGGCCAGTCCGTTTAAGGCCGCGTTTTCACGGCACCAATCCACCATGCCGGCGGCAGCATCCACATGACAGACGCTAGCACCCACGGCGGAGGCCGCCACCGTTACGCCGCCTGTGTACCCGAACAGGTTCAACAACGATACCGGCGCCTTGCGTCCCCTGATTTTTTCGGCCAGCCAATCCCAGTTGACCGCCTGTTCCGGAAAAAGCCCAAGATGCTTGAACCCCGTTGGCCGGATCTTAAACGTCAGATGGCGATAGCGAACGGTCCAGGACGCAGGTATTGTTCTTTTGAATTCCCAGCGTCCGCCGCCCTGTTCATTGCGATGATAGATGGCATCAAAGTCGTTCCAGGGGGTTCGGGAAGGACGTGGCCAGATAATCTGTGGGTCCGGGCGCACCAGAACAATATCGCCCCAGCGCTCCTGCTTCATGCCGTCACCGCCATCAAGCAGTTGATAATCAGTCCAATTATCGGCCAGTAAGATAGAGCTACTTTGCTCAATGTTGACGGCACTCAAACGCTGTTTTGTCAAATCCATCTCCCAAGTCACCTTTACTTTGCAACGAATTTTGTTACACTTTTTGCTTGCAATGCCCATTTAATATGCTATGGTATGCTTTGAATAGATATAAAACCATGAACCAAGGGGGCGCTATGGCAAAAGTTTTTAAGAGATCCGGGAGCGATTTTTTCTACGGCCGGTTTAAGGTGGACGGCAAGGAAATATGGTTTTCTACCAAATGCACCGACCGGAAGCAAGCCCAAGCCGTTGCCGACGGCAAGGCCCATGCCGCCCGGGGTAAAGTCAACACGGATGATTATTTCACCGGTCTGGTTGCCCTACTTGCTCGACTACCCCAAGACGACCAGGATGCCAAGTGTGTCGAATACACCCACAGACTGATGCAGACCACGCGCGGCAAGGTTAACACAAATGATTATTTCACCGGTTTGACTACCCTGCTCACTCGATTGCCAGAGAAAGACCAGGACGCCAAGCGCCACGACTACGCACGCCAGCTCATGCAGGGGCAATCCTCTACCCTACCCGTTGCCGATACCTGGCAAGCCTGGCTTGATTCACCGATGAAAGGCAATCCGGGCAAAGTGACAACGCGCGGCTA
>JAHIMN010000218.1 GCA_018896395.1 Verrucomicrobiota bacterium
ACCAGATAGATACCCATGCTTTGCCGTTGGCTCAAAAATTTATATTTTTATATTCTTTAAGACAGCGCGAGATGGAACCGTTCCTCATGACATGCTGACCGACCTTAAACATCTCATAAGCGCTGTCCACATGGACATTTTCGTCAGCGGAGATCATAAGCTTATTAAGCATGCAAAGGATATCTGTCCCGAGAAGACGATCTGCAGTACAGAGGAGTATTTCCAGGGATTCATGGTTTAACTTTAACATTTGTGCATCAGTACGCCTCAGGACCAAACGTACAAATAAAAACTATTGGGGTCACCCATTAAAGGCGGCGTCAATAAATAAAAAATGGACGTGAAGGGTCAGATAGCATGAAAGCAAAATCAGGGTCAGATCTGTACAAAACATTCGGGGAATTAAGGTCGCACGTTAAAAGCGGCGTCGCGTCTGGACATTAGACAAAAGAGTCCTGAAGGGCACCCATTAAAGGCCAAGTCAGCGCATGAAGCCGGAATCCAAATCGGAAATTATTCTTTACCAGACGGAGGACAACCGGACGCGCATCGAGGTGCGGCTGGAGAACGAAACGGTCTGGCTGACGCAGGCGCAGATGGCCGAGTTGTTTCAAACCACCAAGCAGAACGTCAGCCTGCACATTCAGAACGTCTTCGAAGAGAGAGAATTGCGGGAAGATTCAGTAGTCAAGGAATACTTGACAACTGCCGTCGACGGGAAGAACTACCAGACAGGATTTTACAACCTCGACGTGATCATTTCCGTGGGCTACCGGGTGAAGTCGCACCGGGGCACGCAGTTCCGCCAGTGGGCCACGCAACGGTTGCGGGAATACATCGTGAAGGGGTTCACGCTGGACGATGAGCGGCTGAAGCAGGGCGGCACGAAGAACGAGTATTTCGACGAACTGCTCCAGCGCATCCGGGAAATCCGCCTGGCGGAGCGTAATTTCTATCGAAAGATTTGCGACATTTACCAGACGAGCGTGGATTACGATCCGAGCGCGGAGATGACGCAGTTATTCTTTCAAACGGTGCAAAACAAGATGCACTGGGCCGTTCATGGACAGACAGCAGCAGAGGTGATTCACAGGCGGGCCAATGCCGCGCAGTCACACATGGGCCTGACCTCGTGGAAAGGCGCAAAGCCGCGCAAGCCGGATGTGGCCATCGCCAAGAATTATCTGACTGAAGAGGAGTTGAAGAAACTGAGCCTGATCGTGACGCAGTATCTGGACTTCGCGGAGTTGCGGGCGCTGGAACGGCGACCGATGACGATGCGCGACTGGATTGCCAAGCTGGACGCATTTCTACGCGCCGGCGACCGGGACATCCTGAAGCACGCAGGGAACATTTCCGCCGAGGAGGCGAAGCAAACGGCGGAACTGGAGTTTGAAAAGTTTGACCGGCAACGCCGCCAGTTGGAAGACGCCCAAGCCAACGCGCAGTTCGCCCAAGGAGTTGAAAACCTCACCAGGAAAGCAAAACAACTGAAACCGCCTAAGCGGAAGAAATGAACGCTGACCAATAGGTTTTTTTGTTCCCAGCAAAAAACGAGCGTGAGACTGAAACAACGAAATTCAGGGAGTCCCGAGGGTCAGTCCTGCAAATAGGAATAAGCCGGTTTAGCATGCGGCAAAGTTCGCAGTTGCGGGGTTTACCCGCCGGAGTTCACCCGCCTCCGGAGGGGCGGCGCCTGCCTTCGCCGGAGCGCTTCGCGCAGGCAGGCCATAGGCGACCAGGGTTCAGGGTTGATCTGCGGAGTGGGCGCGTCACAGTGCCGCGGCAGACAAACCGGAAATAACAGGCTTGTCCGGAAGGCGGGAACGCGGTATTAATCCGGACGAAACTTCCACAGTAATGGAGGAACCCTGGAATGATTCTGTTTTTTGACTTAGAGACAACTGGACTTCCTACCCGTCGCCAAGCGCATTACTCCGAACTCAGCGTCTGGCCGCGTATCGTGTCGCTCAGTTGGGCGCTGTTTCGCGGGTCAGACGCGAAGGTGAAGCATTACTGCACAATTATCCGACCTGATGGCTTTGCCATTCCTGCAGAAGCGACGCGGATCCATGGCATCACAACAGGGCGTGCGCTTCGTGAAGGCGCACATCTTCACACAACACTTGCCTCGCTTTTGCAGGACATAGATTTGCACAGGCCAAAACTCATTGTGGCACACAATATGGATTTCGACCGCCCCATTCTGCTATCCGAGTTTCTGCGACTGGGTCTGGACGACTCGCTTGCGAGTCTGCCCACGTTCTGCACAATGGCCGGCACGACGCAACTTTGCCGTATCCCGCGCGCCGGTGGCGGCTACAAATGGCCTACATTGGATGAACTCCATCGTCATCTTTTTAGAACCGGCATTGAGGGAGCACACGATGCGGGTTCAGACGTCCTGTCGTGCGCAAGGTGTTTCTTCAAGCTCCAGCAGATGGGATTGACGGCGTATTGATTATACACATTCCCATTTATCGGAATCAAGGAATCGGGCGCCTTCGTTAAATTGATGCCCCACCTTAGGCGGGTTAATTTTCCATTGCATTATCCGGGCTGTAGCGGGACGCGCCGCCGGTCGGAACCAGCCGGTGTTTCTCAAAATAACATTCCAACATTCTGCAGAATGTTGGAATGTTCTCAGGAAGGGGGCGCTCCGTACATACGCACAGAAAAGTATTCAACCGAGTCCCGAGGGGTTCTGCGAATAAGCCTATTGGGCATTTTGTTCAAGTTCACGGTTGCGACCAGATCCGTTGCGGCATAACCGCCCAGTCATGATCGTTAGCCTGACCGATCCTGGCGCGAACGCGTAAGCCACAGCCTCGGCGCTATCATTTACGCCGTCATGGTTGCCACTCCGCCGCCTATCACCACGCCGACCATACCAAGACACCCTCGGCAGGAGATCAAATGAATGCAAGGCCACGGTTTGCACGTGACTTTACGGCTCGTTTGCGGCACCATACAGCATTCGTAATTCGGGCATGGTTCAAGGTTCAGCGGTTCACTGTTCAACGGTTGCCGGGCTCCGTCGAAGCGCTTCGCCCAGGCGAGCCTATTTTTTCGGCGAATTGTCCCAACCGTGAACCTCCTAACCGTGAACCGTTGAACCATGCCGTTATTCTGCATTTCAACCAAGGGAGGAGCCATGGCCATCCAGGATTTTAAGTCCACCTACAAGACCATCATGGACGATCATTTTCCGCCGCGGCTGGAAATCAGTTTTGTGGATGGCGCCACGCGGCAGATGCTCGTCTACGAAAAGGCGAGCTGGCTGATTGACGGCGTCAACAAGGGCCTGCGCTATGGCGAGAATCCGGGCCAGGAAGCGGCCCTGTTCAAGCTGGTCAACGGCAACCTGCTCCTGGGCGAGGTGCGCAGTATTCAGCCCGGCCGGTACCTGGCGTCCGATGTCGAACTGCTCCAGTCCGGCAAGCATCCGGGCAAGACCAATATCACCGACGTGGATAACGCCCTTAATATCCTGCGCTACCTGATGGATACACCCTGCGCCGTCATTGTGAAGCACAACAATCCCTGCGGTGTGGCCAAGGCCGCCACCCTGGCCGAGGCCTATGCCCACGCCAATATGGCCGACCGCGTGGCGGCCTTCGGCGGGGCCATCGTACTTAACCGCCCGGTGGACCGCGCCACGGCTGAGCTGATCCTCCAGCAGTATGCCGAGGTGGTGGCGGCCCCGGACTTTGCCGCCGGGGTGCTCGATCTGTTCGCCAAAAAGAAGAACCTGCGCGTCATGCGCATCGCCAACATGTCGCGCCTGGCCGAGTTCGCCGCCCAGCGCGTCGTGGATTTTAAATCACTGGTGGATGGCGGCCTTGTTGCCCAGTGGTCGTTCGTGCCGCAGACCCGCACCAAAACTCAGCTGTTGCCTGCCCAAGCCCTCTTCAAAGGCAAGGAATACAAAATCAATCGCCTGCCGACGGAAAAGGAATATGATGATCTGATCTTCGGCTGGTTGATTGAATGCGGTGTGACCAGCAATTCGGTCATTTTCGTTAAGGACGGCGTGACGGTCGGGATTGGCACCGGCGAGCAGGACCGCGTCGGAGTGGCGGAAATCGCCCGCGACAAGGCTTATCGCAAACTGGCCGACCGGCTTTGCTGGGAACAGCACAAAATTCCTTACAACGATTTAAAAGACGCGGGAATCAAGACCGAAATTGATTGTGAGGTCAGCCGGCGCAAAGGTGGGATCATCGGGAGCTGTATGGTCTCCGACGCCTTTTTCCCGTTCCGGGATGGCGTGGAAGTCGGCCTGCGCGAGGGCGTTACGGCCGTGATTCAGCCGGGCGGATCGGACCGGGATTTTGAGAGCATTGAAGCCTGTAACGAAGCCCAGGCGGCCATGGTCTTCACCGGCCAGCGCTGTTTCAAACATTAAGCGCCTAAAATTTTCTCCGCGTTACGATAGAAGATATTGCGGCAATCGTCATCGCTGATCCCCGCACCCAGCACCGCGCCGATGTAATAATGGTGGTTGAACCAGGGAAAATCCGTGCCGAAGATGATCCGTTCGGAGCCCAGCTCGCTCACAAAACGCTCCAACACCCCGCGCTCATCCATCACCGCGCAGAGTTCCAGGTAAACATTGGGGAAATCCTTGACCAGTTGAATGGCTTCATCCCAAGCGCCGTGGCAGCAATGCCCCAGCAGGATTTTAGCCTGGTGATAACGTTCGGCGATCTGGCGGATCACAGTCTGCCCATCGTGCACGCTATTGCCCCAGGTGTGCAACAGCACAGGCAAGGCACGGGACTCGGCGAGTTGCCAGGCCGCTTGATAGCGTTCGTCCGTGATGGGAATGGCATGATAATCGGCCAGGAATTTAAAGCCCACGTAGACGTCGGCATAACGATCAAACGTGGCGACGTCTTTTTTCACCTGGTCCGGGTAATTTGGATTGATGCCGCAATAGGCGCGCAGGCGTTCGGGAAACGCGCGAACGGCTTTGATATTGGCCGCGTTGCCGATATCCGGCGCCATGAGCGCCGCATGGTGGCAAAACACCAGCAGGTGGACGCCAACGCGTTTCAACACGGCGTCGGCCTGGGCCGCCGTTACGCAATTAAGGTGAAGACCGTAACAAGGTCCCATGTGGCCGTGCAGGTCGTAGATCGGGCAATCCGATACGCGTCCGTGGGCAAAGAAAGCCTGTTTCAGATGATTAGATGATTTCACAGTTTAAATTGTCCCGCAAAAAATATGGTCATAGCTGTGTCTTTTGGATCAACTTCTCCAGATTGGCCGAAGCAATTTTGCGCTTATCCGCCGCCGGAATAGCGGCGTGCAATAATGCCAGCGTGGCGGCTTCCAGGTAACGCTCCGGGAAGTTGGAACCGAAAAGCAGTCGTTCGGCGCCATAGCGCGTCACCGTTTCTTCAATTCCCGCATCTTCAAGGGCCAGCAGGCTGGTCTCCAGAAAAATGTTGGGATAGTTTTCCAGCAGCGGCCAGGTATACCGATCAGAATTCCAGATTCCAAGGTCACAGAGAATGCAGGTCAAGTTGGGAAACTCCGCCAGAAAATTGTAAATCGCCGGCCAACCGCCTGATGCTTTCTCCACTGAGAGCATCAGCGGAATGCGCCGTTCCGTGACCTCATCCAGAAACTTGCCGAAGACCACGCGGTTGAGCAGGTAACGATGATGATCGGGAAAGGCGCGCAACGCAATGATGCGGTTCCGTTTCATGCGCCGGAAAAAATCGGGCGTGATGACTTCGCCCGTCTGCGGCGGCAGGATGGTCCAGCAGCCAAAAAGGTTTTTCCGGCCGGCAAGGGCCTTGGCCAGGAGCCGGTTGCCGTCGCAGGCCGCATAGTCGCGCTGGGCGGTATGCCAGACCAGCCCTTTGGCAATGCCGGTATGGGCCATGACCCGTTGCAGATCCGCGGCCGTCTCGGCCGGTTGATACACCGCCCGGATCGGCCGGCCGAAGCACAGGTTGGCGTCAAAAAAAGTCAGGTTCACAGGCTTGCTCCCGCTTTCCGGCAAACTGCGATCCGCGTGCGGACCTGGGCTTCCGTCCAATCCGGGTGCAGGGAGATGAAGACTGTCCGTTTCAGGATGTCCAGCGTGCGCGGGCACATATTCTTGGTGTAATTCAGGCGCAAGCCCTTGTTATTCGGCATGCGATAGGGGTTCATGCCGGGGGAATGGCCCACGCGATGTTTGAGAATCGGATCCCAATTGGAATACACGTGCTTGCCGCTGTCAATCGGCAGCCAGCCGCCAACGCCTTCGGCCTTGGCGAACGCCCGGGCGAGGGCTTCACTTTTAAATTGAAAGCTGGCCACCACGCCGCAATCGCCCTTCGGATCGTTGGAGGGCGCGAAACGAATGCCGGGGTTGCCCTTCAGCTTGGCGACGAACCGCGCGCGAATCCGGCGCAGATCGGCGAGCATGCCGGCCAGCCGCTGTAACTGCATGCGCAGAATGGCACCCATGATTTCCGTGGAACGGAACTGGAAGCCCAGAAATATCGGCACGGTGAAATTTTTGACGTACGGACGGAAAGTCGTGCCACTGTCGGAATAAATTCCGGCCCTTTCGAAAATCTTGTCGTCATTTGTCACCAGGGCGCCGCCCTCGCCGGCGCTCATGATCTTAAAATCATTAAAACTGTAGGCACCGGCCTGGCCCCAGCTTCCCAGGCGCTTGCCCCTGAAACTGCCGCCATCCGCCTGGCAGCAGTCCTCCAGCACCTTGATTTTGTGTTTGCGGGCAAGGGCGGTCAGCGTCTTCATATCCGCTGGTATGCCGCACATATGCACCGGAATGATGGCCTTGGTATGCGGCCCGATCTTTTTTTCCACGTCGCGCGGGTCGAGGGTCAGGGTTTCGTTAATCTCGGCGATAACCGGAATGGCGCCGACCATCAGGACGGCGGCCGCCGTGGCCATGAACGTATAGCCCGGCACGATGACTTCATCGCCCGGCCCGATGCCCATGCCGGCCAGCCCGGCCATCAGTCCCGCCGTGCCGCCGCCGGAGAGCAGGAGGGCATGTTTGACGCCGATGGTGTGGGCCCATTCCTTTTCAAAGCGGTTGGCTTCCTGCAGGTGGCCGGTCTTGGGGTCGCCCACCCGGAACATTTTCCGGGCCTTGATCACCTTGCTGACTTCGTCTATTTCTTTTTGTCCTAAGCGATACATATGGCCTCCGGAATGTTTGTTTTAACCTGTATGATTCACCATAAAATCCCAAAAATAAAAAACATAACAAGCCGGGATTGCCTTGTTAACTTTGCGTTCCGTGCGCCATGGTTTCCCATCACGCCTTCGCGCTGATGACCATGGCGTAGGCGTTATGGTTATGGATGCTTTCCATGTTTTCGCTTTCCACCTGGAACCAGATGATGCGCTTATCCTGCCGGAGCTTCTGGGCGATGGCGCGGGCCATGTCCTCGGCAAAGCGCGGGCGGGCATAGGCCTGTTCGGTCACCTGTTTTTCGTCCTCGCGCTTGAGCAGGGAATACAAGCCGGAACTCGCTTCCGCCTCGGTAATGGCGATCAGTTCCTCGATCCAGACCAGTTCGTGACTGCGCACACGCAGTGTGATCCAGGAGCGCTGGCTGTGCGCACCCTGGTCGCTGATTTCCTTGGAGCAGGGGCAGAGCGTGGCCACGGGCACCACGACTTCCACGATTAAATCCTGGGCATGCGGCTCATGCTGGCGGTCGAACGAGGCCAGGAACGCGCACTGGTAATCCATCAGGGAGCGGGTCTTCGACACCGGGGCGGTTTTTTCCACGAAATAGGGGAACCGGATTTCCAGGTGCGCCGTGGTGCAGTCGAACCGGTCGGTCATCGTTCTGAGGATGGTGCCGATATTGCGCAGGGAAATTTTGCCGCGCTGTTCGTCGAGGATTTCCACGAACCGCGACATGTGGGTGCCCTTGAAATGATGGGGTAAATCCACGAACAGGCTGACCCGCGCGACGGTATGCTGGACCTTGTTTTCGCGGTCCAGCACGTCCACGGGATAGAGCAAATTCTTAATGCCGGCTTTCCAGATGGGAATCTGCCGGTCGTCATGCTGGTTCTGGATGTCTTTCAACATGGGAAGCAACCTTTCAAGTATTCAGCGTTCGTCTCGCCATATTCGATGGATATATCATCAACGTCCTGTAAATAAAGTATGGGAGGATGAGCATATCGGTGTATGGGAGTATGGATGCGTGAAGCAAACTCTTTACACCCATACGCCCAAACTCCCATACACCCACACTCTTTGATTCACGGACTCATCTGCTGAGCGGCGGCCGCGTGCGCTTCGTTGTAGTAATGGATCAGTTTTTCCCAGTCAAACTGTTCGGCCAGTTCCTGTGCCCGAAACCGCAACGTAATGCGATCGCGCAGTTCAAGCCGCGCGAACTTGAACAAATAGTCGGATAATTCATCGGCCGCGTTCGTGTCGGCGGTGTTTTTGCGTTTGACGACAAACAATCCTTTTTTTTCACAATCCGGGGTATGCGACAGGATGTAGTTGCCGAACCCGGATAAATCCGAGGCCACCGCCGGAATACCGCGCGCCAGGCATTCGACCGGCGTATAGCCCCAGGGCTCATAATAACTCGGGAACAGGCCGAGGTGGCAGCCGCGGACAAACTGGTCATAATCCAGGCTGAACAGCGGATTCGTGGTGGTGATAAAATCAGGATGATACACGATTTTCACGGGATCGTCGGGCTTGTTCACCAGGTTGGAACGGCGCAGCTGATTCAAAACCTCATCGTGTTTCTGGTCCAGCAGGTCGTGGGTAACGATCATGGGCAATCGCGCGGTGCGCAAGGCTTGCATGGTCCGCCGCAGACGCAGGCGCCAGTAATCATCCATCAGCGCGTTTAAATCCGGCATTTGGCCCCGGGCGGCGGCTTCGAACAGGCGCTCGCCCAATTGATCCTTGATGGCCATGCAGGTCTGGTGCAGTTCTTCGGTCATGGCCTTATTGTTCAGCACATCCGCAAGCATGGACCGAAAAGGCTTGCGCGAAATGATAAACATAACCACCGTGAGGTCCACTCCCGCCTGCTTCAGCTTGTAATTGAGGCGCGCCAGGGCTTCGAGCGTCAGATCAAAGCCTTTGTTGCGATACTCGTAGCGGCCGGACGTGAAGACATACAGGGTACGGTCCAGGTTGAAGTTATAACTGGGGAAAAAGTGACCGGTCACAAATTGATGGATCTTTTCCTTGTACACCTTGTGCAGGTTTTCCGACTCATGGCGGGCAATAAACCGCTCGATATTGAGCCCGTTCGGCAGAACCAAATCCACCTCCCGACTGAGCAGGTATTTGCATTCCATCGCCGTTACGTTGCTTACGGTTGTAAAAATATGGGCACCGTGTGCGGCGGCGCGCTCAATTTGAACGCGCGTTTCAATATTGAACCGCCGCGCATCGTTTTGCCAGTTGATGAACGGGAGGTGATCGTAAAACCAGGGATCGCTCATGGCCAGGTAGCGTCCCAGCAGCGTCGCATGGGTTGTAAAGACAATCCCCACCGGCAGGTTGTCCCGCCGCATTTCCGGGATGGCGGCGCCCCCCATCCATTCATGAAAATGGGCAATCACGGGAGCGGGGCACGGCGGCTGTTGACGGGTCAGCGCCCGGAAAAATTCGCACACCATCAATCCAAAGGCCAGGACCTCATTGATTTCGTGGTCATCCTTCGGCGTGCTGATCTGGTGATGTTCCCAGAAAAAATACTTGAATTCGATCAACCGGGGCATGGCGCTGCGGAAATCCAGTAAAATCACCTTGGGCCGCCCCGTGACTAACCAGTGCCCGAAATGCGCCTGGTAACCCAGGGCGCGCAACGCCTGGAGCGCGGGGCGCAAAAGTTTCGGCGGTTCGGCCTCATCGAATTCGATGGCCGCTGTGTCCGAATTATAGGGCCCAATCAAACAATACCGCTCGCCCCAGCGTTCGATCATGCTGGGAATCTTGGACCGAATCACCGTATAGATGCCGCCCAACTGCTGGCATACTTCCCAGGCCACTTCAAATAAATAGCCCTCCGGACCATTGTGCGTCCCTGTCGGCAGGACCTTCGGTCGTTTTTCAGCGCCGGCCTTGGACATGATGACCATCCTTCGTACGCAGGTTCAACAGTTCAGCGGCCCGCCTGCAACGCTGTAACACTGCGGGCAGGTTCACGGTTATGGCAGCGGACATAAAAAAATACAGGGCAAAACGGGTGTCATTCCGAGTGCAGCGAGGAATCTCCGCTGCTCAGTCCCTGCACCGAGATCCTTCGTTGCGCTCCCGCCGTCGCCAAGAGGCTATGGCGGGCAGGCAGGATGACAAGGCGTTCTCTTGATTCCGCTTTCCAACCGTTGAACCGTTGAACCGTGAACCTGACAACCTATTCATAATAATTCATTCTGCCATGGTCAAACAAGCCTAAATTATTACCTTGATTGCGGGTTATTTTGACGCTATGCTCTGCGACAAAATATCACACCATATTGGTATTTACCATGAAATCAGGATTTTTAGACAAGCTGATTGAGCGGCTGGCTAAGCTTGATCCCCAGAGCCTGCAAACCCAGTTTCTGCGGTTGACGCAGGAAAAGGGGTTGCTGGAGGCCGTCTTTAACGCCTTGCATGAAGGCGTTATCGTGCTGGACGGCCAGGGTTTTATCAATTACGCCAACAGCGCCGCCGCGAACCTGCTTGGGTTTTCCTTAGCCCCCGCCGCCAGGCAACCCATTGGCCGCATCCTCAAGGACATCGAATGGGATCGCATCCTGAGCCTGGATGAAAAAGCCTGGTCGGAATTGATCAGCCGCGAAATTGAAATCACCTATCCCGTCCACAAGATCCTGAATTTTTATGTCATGCCCATTGCCCTGGTAGCCGATCAGCGCCGCGGCGCCGTGGTGATCCTGCGCGATATCACGGGCGCGCACGAAAAGGAAATGCGGGTGCTCACCTCCGAACGCATGCATGCGCTCACCGTGCTGGCCGCGGGTGTAGCCCATGAGATCGGCAATCCCCTGAATTCGCTCCACATCCATTTACAGCTCCTGGAGCGCGAGCTCCAACACCTGCCGAAAGCAACCGGCGAAGCCTGTCAGGACCTGGTCGGCGTGGCCCGCAAAGAAGTGGAGCGGCTTAATCTGATCATTACGCAGTTTCTGCGCGCCATTCGGCCGACCTTGCCCCGCCTGGAAGTTTGCCGTATCGAAGAGGTCCTGCAGGAGACCTTGACGTTCATGCGCCCTGAAATTGAGAACCGTGACATCATGGTGGAAGTTAAGTGTCCGGATCCCGTGCCGAAAGTTTCGGTGGACCGCAACCAGATCAAGCAGGTGTTTTTCAACGTCATCAAAAATGCTCTGCAGGCCATGACCCAGGGTGGGCTCCTGACCATAACCCTGTTCAGCAATGACCGCTACCTGGGGCTCTCATTTAAGGATACCGGCAAGGGGATATCGTCCAACGATCTCAGCCGCCTGTTCGAACCGTTCCGATCCGACAAACTGCAGGGCACGGGCCTGGGCCTGATCATCGTTCAGCGGATTATGCAGGAACATGGCGGTAAAATAGAAGTACACAGTCAGCCCGGCGCCGGTATGACGTTTACCCTTTTTCTGTCGCTGGACGAGCGGCGAATCCGGTTACTGAAGGCGCCGCGCAAGCCGCGCACGCGCGGGTCTCATCCGAAATCGAAGGGAACCTCATGACCCGCCGCCCGACCATCCTGATTGTCGAAGACGAAAAAAACACGCGTGAAGGTTTGGACCGCGCCTTGCGCCGGAATTACCAGACGCTTCTGGCAGACAGCGGCGAACGCGCCCTGCAGGTATTGGATGAAACGCCCGCGGATATAATTCTGAGCGATTTGCGCCTGCCGGGCATGGATGGTTTGACGCTTATCAAGCGGGCCCTGGCGCACGATTCCCAGCCCATCTGTATTCTCCTGACGGCTTACGGCAGTATTGAATCCGCCGTCGAGGCCATGAAGGCCGGCGCTTACGATTTCCTGACCAAGCCCGTTAACCTGGACCAGCTGGAGCTGGTCCTTCAGCGTGCCTTGCGGTCGCGCCAGTTAGAATCGGAAAACAAAACCCTGCGCACGCAATTGGACAACAAATTCGGGTTGGAAGCCATCATCGGCCAAACACCGGTCATGGAGGAGCTTTACAAGGTCATCCAGCAGGTGGCGCCCTCGCGCGCCACGGTGCTGATCCAGGGCGAAAGCGGAACCGGCAAGGAACTGGTGGCCAACGCCATCCACGGCCTCAGCCCGCGTGCACGCGGGCCCTTTATTGCGGTTCACTGCGCGGCCCTGCCGCCCACCTTGCTCGAAAGCGAATTGTTCGGGCACGAAAAAGGCGCGTTTACCGGCGCCGTGGAACGCCGGCGCGGCCGCTTCGAGCTGGCCGAAGGCGGCACCCTGTTCCTTGATGAAATATCCGAAATAGATCCCTCCACCCAGGTAAAGCTGTTGCGCGTGCTGGAGGAGCGCAAGTTCGAACGCGTTGGCGGCCAGGAAACCCTGGATGCGGATATCCGCCTCATCACGGCAACCAATCGCGACCTGCGCCAGCTGGCCCAGGCCGGCAAATTCCGTCAGGACCTTTTTTTCCGGCTCAATGTGGTTACCATTACGGCGCCGCCGCTGAGGGACCGGGTCAACGATATTCCGCTCCTGGCGCGGCGTTTCATGGGCGAGTTCGCGCGCGAAAATAACAAGCCGATTGACGATATCACCTCCGAGGCGCTCAACGCGCTCATGGCCTATGCCTGGCCGGGCAATGTCCGCGAACTGCGCAACGCGATCGAGCGTATGATTGTGATGGCGCACGGCGCCAAACTCACCGTGCACGATCTACCCGGCATTGTCCGCGAGCAAACGCAGGGCGCGCCCAGCCTCGGGATCAAACCCAATGCCTCGATCCGCGACGCGAACCGGCAGATGATTATCGCCGCCCTGGATGCCGCCGGCGGCAACCGCACAAAGGCGGCCCGGCAATTAGGCATCAGCCGCCGGACCCTGCACCGCAAGCTGCACGAATTTGGATTGCCCGGCCTGCGCATGAAGAAGTGAAGTTTGGGGTAAAATTGGGGTAAAATTGCGTTGACAAAAACGCGCTGACCGCTATATATATTTATTACCTGTGATGATAATCTTATTCATTGTGTTCGGAAGTTGGATTTAAACGTTATTGTTATGAATCCGTTGCTGTTTGTGAAAGAAAACAATCTATGACAACCACTTATTATCAAACCGGCCATGAAGTTGCGGTAAAGGGTTTTGCGGCTCTGGTGGAAAAGCTTGGACCGGGAGGCGCCCTGCGTTTTATCCAGCAATATGAAAAAGGGCAGGGCGATTATACGGAAGAGCGCAAGCAATTATTCCGAGGCATTACCCTGGCCAAGATTAAACAGGATATCCGCAGCCGGTCTTGATCGGTCATAGTCATCTAGCTGTGATTATTGACGAGAAAGAGAGAAATATAGGAATATCCTATGAAAACAGACAATCTTATATTCTTTTTGGTCTTAGCATTGATCTTTGCGGGAATCATTCCTGCCCATTGTCAATTGCCATCACCTGTCAGCACGCAGATTCTATCCGTGCCTCGGGCCAACTCCTGCGCGCAGGGCGCTATGAAAGGCTTCCCGACAACAAACAACAGTTTCACCATCGAGGGTTACGTCTACTTTCCGAGTTCTCCCCCGAATTACGAATTTAAACTGTTGATGCAAGAAGGGTTCAGCGGGGTAACGATCAACGAGTACGACCAAGTGTTAGGAGATACCTATTATCACTACTGTCCGGTTAAAAACCCTTGTAAATACAGTTGTTTTAGCGGTTGAGAGTCTTTAATTTGTCGTTGATATTGAGTAAAGGCCTGTAAAATGGGCGTTTTCTCGAAAAGCGA
>JAHIMN010000219.1 GCA_018896395.1 Verrucomicrobiota bacterium
ATTTCGAAATTCGTATTTCGTGCTTATCAGGAGCAGAACCATGAGTGCACCGATTATCATGCACGACCCTTGTATCGGACATTTCGTGCGTTACCTGGAGGGCGAGCGGAACGCCTCGGGGCATACGATCAGCAGTTACCTGGTTGACCTGGAGCAGTTTATCCGGACCCAGTGGGGCGCGGAAGCCCGGCCGCCCTATGCCTGGTCGGACGTGGATAAATTTTCCGCCCGCAAGTTCATCGTGCACTGCCAGAAACAGGCGGCCGTGGCCACGACGGTCAACCGGAAACTCTCCAGCCTGCGGTCGTTCTTCAAGTTCCTGAACCGGGAAGAATACATTACGCAGAACCCGTTTGCCGGCGTGATCTCACTCAAACGCGGAAAACCACTGCCCAAGGTGCTGACGCTCCAGGAAGTAATCCGCCTGCTGGAGGCGCCGCGCCAGGTGGCTGCGGAAGCGCCGGCCGGGGAGCCGGATGCCGCCAAGCGCCCCGCCTGCAACGCTGTGCGCCCGCCCGCAGCACTTCGCGCAACGACCCGCCTGCAGCGCTATGCGCAGCATTGCGGGCAGGTGTGGGCAGGTAGCACTGCGGGCAGGTTATGGCTGGACTATGTCGCCATCCGCGACACGGCGATCCTGGAAATTCTTTACAGCACCGGCATGCGGGTCAGCGAGCTGGCGGGCATGAATGAAAGCGACATTGATATGCTCGCGAGCGTGGTTAAAGTCCGGGGCAAAGGCAAGAAGGAGCGGCTGTGCCTGTTAGGCAAACCGGCCGTGCGAGCACTGCAGACCGCGCTGGAAAAGCGCTCCACGCTGACCGGGGTATCCAAGCGTGCCGGTCCCGCACCCGTTTTCGTTGGCCATACGGGCGGCCGGCTGACCACGCGTTCGATCGAGCGACTCATGAAACGCTACCTGATCAGGGCCAACCTGGATCCCCACATGTCGCCGCATGCCTTGCGGCATTCGTTCGCCACGCACCTGTTGGATGCCGGCGCCGATTTACGCAGTGTCCAGGAATTGCTCGGTCACGCCAGTCTTTCCACGACCCAGATTTACACGCACGTCACGGTGGAACGGCTTAAGCAGGTTTATAACGAAGCCCACCCGCGGGCCTGAAGACAAATGTCGAATGTAGAATGTAGAATGCAGAATTGAAGAAACAAAAAAACCTTACGGGTTCACGGTTTAGCGGGGTAGTGGTTCAACGGTTGGAAACAGCGAACTGCAAAGAATAAGATTGAATATGCATCGTTAGATGGGCATTGTTCCCCTTGTCGATCGGTTTTTATTCTTCATTCTGCATTCTTAATTCTGCATTTCTTCGTATGATCTGGTTTTTTTACAACAGTTTTTTCCCAATCGTGTTTTTAATGCTCCTGCCGCGATTCCTGTTGCGGATGTGGAAGCGCGGCGGCTATCGCAAGGGATTTCTCCAGCGGTTCGGCCGCTACGAGGCTGCCGTGCAGGAACGCCTGCGGAACCGGCCGCGAGTCTGGATTCATGCCGTCAGCGTGGGCGAGGTCCTTGTCGCCCTGCGGTTCATGCGCGCCCTGCGGGAGCGTCGGAGCGCCCTGGCCTTTGTCTTGACGACCACCACGTCCACCGGGCACGCCATTGCCGCGCAGCAACTGTCTGCGGACGATGTCCTGCTGTATTTCCCCGTGGATCTTCCCTGGATCATGACGCGGGTACTGAACCGTCTGCGTCCCTTGGCGCTCGTACTGGTGGAGGGCGAAATCTGGCCCAATCTCCTGCGGCTGGCCCGGCGCCGTGGCGTGCCGATCATGCTGTTGAACGGACGTATGTCGAAGCATTCTTTCCGTGGCTACCGGAGAGTACGGCCGTTGGTTAAAAAAGCGCTGGCCTGCTTTGATCTCTTCTGCATGCAGGGGCCGGAGGATGCCCAGCGGCTGAGGGAGCTGGGCGCGGACCCGGAAAAAATCCGGGTTATGGGCTCGGCCAAGTATGATGTGACCGAACCATCGCACATGGATTTGGACCCTGTTCGCGCTCTTCTGCTCCGGGCCGGGTTCGATGCCGACACGCGCTGGCTGGTGGGCGGATCCACCTGGCCGGGCGAAGAAACCATCCTTTTGGATCTGTATAAAAAATTGCGCGCCCAGGATTCGAAGACCCGGTTAGCACTGGTTCCCCGCCACGCCGAACGTCGCCAGGCGGTCATGGCCGCTATCCTGAAATCAGGCTTGGCGGGAGTGGCCTGGAGCGAGCTGAAAATCGCCCGGGCGAGCCACACCCCCGCCGCCGATGTGTTGCTGGTGGATACCACCGGGGAATTGAATCACTTTTACGCCCTGGCAACGGTTATCTTTGTGGGTAAAAGTCTGACGTCCCACGGGGGCCAGAACGTAATCGAAGCGGCCGTCTTTGCCAAGCCGATCGTAATCGGCCCGTACACGGAAAACTTCACCACCGTCATTGCCGATTTCCGCACTGCGAACGCTCTGATCCAGGTTCCGGATGCCTCCGCTCTGGAGCGGGCGGTGGCAGAACTGTGGGCTGATAACCAGGCGGCCCAAGCTTATGGCCGACGGGCTGAGCAGGTGGTTCACGATAAGGCCGGCGCCATCCGCGCCAGCGCCGAATGTTTGCTGTCCCTGCTCCTAAACTGATGCAGTCCGAGATTGATAAGCCGGTCAATATCGGCTGTCCGCAGTATGTGACCGTCAAGGAACTGGTGAATACTGTCGCGGCCGTCGCCAAAAAGAAAATCACGATCCGCAGTGTCCCCGGCCCGGTGGGGGTGCATTCCCGCAACTTCAGCAACGACCGCATCTATTTCACCGGCTGGAAGTCGCAGTTCGATCTCCAGAAGGGCATCAGCCTGAACTATCCGTGGATTCTAAAGCAGGTGAAAAAAGCCGTGCGGGAACAGAATTCAGCGGCCAAGTGAAGCACCCCGTGGCACGTGTCTCGCCATAGCCCTCGGGGCGAAGGCGGAAGCCACGGGACAACCCACTCTGCAGGAGTAGCATTGGCTACGCAGGTCGAGTCTTTGCGGAACTCCGCCGAAGGCGAGTAGTCAGAATTCGGAAGTCCGATGTCAGAATAAACCGTACGGTGAAAAGTGGCGCTTTACTTTGTCGCTCGTTTCAAGTATTGTTAGTCAAACGAATTGGCAATTAACCATTGATTTGCGGACAACCGCCCGCGTAAGGAGGAGGAATATTATGCCAACTGAGCAACAGCAGCATTCCGTGGAAACTCAACCCATTAACGCCTCGGGTACGGGCATTTCCCCGCCTGCCCGCAGTAGCCTTGGCGAAGGCGGGCCGGAAGACTTCCTGTCACTGCGCGACATCCTGATAATGATTCTCCGGCACCGGCGGGCGATTTTCCTGTTTGTTCTTCTGGCCACGCTGGCGGCGGGTATTTTCTTCATCACCCGTCCGCGACAATATGAGGCCGAGGGCTATCTGCAAGTCATTCCCCCGGTGTCCCTGGAAGGCCGCGTGGATAAGGAATTGTTCGAAACCATTATCGCCTCGCACCTGCAGAAAGCTTCCTCGGCCTATATCGCCAGGAATGTGGTCGCCCTGCTGAACAATCAGGGCGTCCAAATCGCGCCGCTGGAGCTGGAAAAGCAAATCAAAATCACGCGCCCGCCCAAGACCGATCTTATCCGCCTGATAGCCGAGGCAACGTCGGCCGATAAGGCGCTATTAATCGTGCGGCTGTGGGTCCGGGAATACCTGGCAAGCATCCAAAAAAACAATATTTACGCGGCATTATCCCAGAATCGCTTGCTGTTGAAGCAGGCTCAGTCCGACCTGATGGAAAAACAGGCGACGGCGGACAAAATGAGGGCTCAGGTCGCGCAATCCTCGCCCTTGATCACGCTTTCGCGGGCCGTGGACGATCGCCAAATATGGAGCGATCTGACTCAAAAGGCGGCGCCGGATCCTGAAGCGCTGAAAAAATTGTCGGCAATCCACATCAAGGGCCAGGAACAAAGCGAAGAATATATCAATCTGAAAATGTCAATGCTCACCACCGAACAGGCGTTGTCGGCGATCCTGGCCCGGCGCAACCTATATCAGGAAGTGGAGCTGATTCTTGAAGCGAAGATGGCGTTAAACGGTTCCTTTATAGAGGGGAAACTGGCGCCCACGAACGCGGCCCCTTCGGCGGCCGAGCTTTACGTCAACACGTTGATGAAAAGCAGTGAGATCGTCCAATTCGGCGAGCCGGGCCTGATTTCGGCCACGCGCGGGGCGCTCAAAAAAACGGGTTTGTTTTTCATAGCTTCGCTGGGGCTGGCCTGTTTCTGTGCCTTTATGTGCGAGTGGGGCAAGGGTCTTCTGTCATCCCGATAACGGTTAGCGCGGCATACTAACAGCCTTCAGCCTGCCGCGCTAAACAACCTGAATAATTACTTTTATCTTTGGAATGTCCTTATTTCAGTTCCACGGTAATACTTGTCCCGGCGGGTATGGCGGCCTTTTTTTCGAACTCCGTTATCATGTCGAATCCTTTTGTTCTTCGGAGCGTGACTTCAACCGGCTTATCCAGCGGGTTGTGAACATCCACTTTGAAATCAAAGTCACGGGTCGCCGGGGCCACGGTTGACTTCGGGTTCTTTCCATTGATCAGGAATGTCAGGAATATTTCCGGGCGGTCGCACTGCACGGGATTACCAATGAAAACATCGCTGTCCCCTTTACTCGTGTCAATCGTCACAATGCCAACGCCTTCACCGGCGATTTGTCCGAACGGCATCCATTCTTTGGTCCGCGCGTTATAGATCCCGGAGGACCAGCGCTCGTTGAGTCCATAGACCTTGATGGGCAAACGGATCGGAAGTGCGGCTCTCGTTATCACGCCGCGGAAGCCATAATTCTGGGTATCCAGGTTCAGGGAGAAGCAGATATCCCGGACTTTGCCGATCGTCGGCTGAACCGTGTACGCGGGCGGAACGTCGATTCCCATCAGGGTCCGGAATTCCTCGAAGGGCCGGCTCGATACCTCTTCGGAAAGCAGGCGGCCACGAATGATCAGCATGGATGCCTTGATAATCGTGTCCTTGCGAATGATGTCGGTCTTCGGTTTCTGAGCGAAGACCGCCAGCGATGAACGTGCCGTAGAGGACTTTGTCCCCCCGCCGCCCAAAGCAAAGACAAGATTGCTGCCCAGGGCAAATATGCCATGAGCGCCGTAACGGCTGGGAACCATTCCCATATAGCTTCCGGGCCTGACTTCTTCCTCGCAACGACTTTGCCGATCGGCTGAGAACGCTGAAAAAACACACGTCTTCGGATAATTATTGAATACGAAGAAACCATATTCCCCGCCGATCAGAGAAGGCACCCAACTGTGCATGAGCCCCAATCGCTTGAAATCGGCAATGGGCACATCCTGCAGGATCTTGATCGCGATTTGCACTTCCACAGCACTCGGGTCATTCCAGCGCGTGACGTAGGACATCTGGCGGACGCTGAAGTTGATGTTTTTGAGGGGTGCGGTCGGCGCCATGTAGTTCCAGACATTAAGCCCGCCGGACACTTTCTCGCCCATTTTGGCTGCATCCACATAATAACTGGACACGTCGTCTTCCTGGATGATGACATCGCGCGACGACATGGGCACAACCATCCGGGCATTGACGTGCTTACCCCCTGGCTCGTTGATTTCCCTGGCCTCCAGATTGCCCGAAGGAGAGAAACAAGGAGGATTGTAGCCGCCATCGGTGCATGGAACCCAGAGCTTGGAGACATCGGCGGCATGCCCTGCGACGATCGCCCAGCAGTCCCCCTTGCGCTGGTAGCTGGCAATCGGGCCGATGACCCGTTCGATCCCTTTTTCATCCCGCTGAATCGTGTCGCAGATCGAATTTCCCCGGTCACTGCATTCCATGCGCCAGAAGAGAGAGTCTCTCGTCTGGATACCCCCCGTGATGGCCCGGCGGCCCTTTACGTCGACGGCAACCGCGACCGGATTCCTCTGGCGATCATGATTCAACTCAACGACGGTACGGAATATGTTGGTCCCGGGAAGGTAACGGCGGATCAACTCGGGTCCGTCGTAGATGAGCACCTCCTTGAGTGGAACATCATTGGTTACAAAGAGGTTCAAACGCAGACGCACACTGCCGGGGACATAGTCAAACCCGGTCTGTCTGCCCAGGCGATCTCCATTCCATTGGAGAACCTTGGGTCCGTCGGAAATATACACAAGGTTCGCATTGTAGTACTGGTTCTGACCCAGCCACGCTTTCAGCTTGGAAATGTCGCCCACCCGGAAATAGTTTAACGGATGGGTGGCGACAGCATCGGCGAGGGCGGCGACCGAATCTGCGGCGTCCAGCACATAGGGATTCGGCTGATCGTTGATCTTGTTCATGTAGAGATAATGGTCGAACGAGTCCTCCGTCCGCCGGCCGCCTTCATAGGTATAGATTCCCCACGACTGGTAGACCCCATAGGTCCACCATCCGGCCTTGGACGATTTGATGTCGTAAGGCCCGCAGAAGCCCATTTTGGCCACTTCGAACCAGAACGACTGCTTGATGAGCCGCTTTCCGTCCGCTGAAAGAAAGGCAGGGGTCGGCCACGGGAAATCCCCTGAACAGAGCAGGAATTTACGCGCGGCGTCATCGGTATAAACCATGCCCGGCTGGGCCAGGAACTTTACGTCGGAGCCGGCGGCACAGGCTTTCTTCAGCGTTTCCCATTTCCCGGGGGTCAATCGATCCAGCGGATCGCCGAAGGCAATGAAATCGAGCCCCAGTTCCCTGGCTTTCCGAATCAACGCTTCGGGCGTGTCTTTACCGGTTGTGAGACTGGTTCGTACCCCCATGATCCCTTTCAGACCAACAACACCGGTGACGTTCGATTCGGCAATGGATGCCAGGGTCCAAACATACGGAGCCGGAACCGGCGAAGGGACAGGCGGCGTGGGCGGCGGTTCTACATAGCCGCCGATATTCGTTATGGTAGCACCGGGCTCAGCGAGATACTTGAACAGGTTGATCATCAGGGGCTTCACATCACTGGGGGTGTTGCCGTCGCCGCGCGAAAAGGCGATGTCCTTCCATGCCCATGATCCGATGCCGTAGATGATATGAGAGGGGATAATCCCGAGATAAGCGATGCGGCCCTTATCGATGTCGCGCACGGCGGCGATGGGCGGCGCGGATGGATACAGCGGGTTAGTCACATTCATCAGCGCGTACCGGCCGGTATCATACTTGTCGGTGGTGGCGGTTTTCATTCCCCGTACGAGAACCGTCCAATCTGCGCTCAAG
>JAHIMN010000220.1 GCA_018896395.1 Verrucomicrobiota bacterium
CTGGCGCTCAACGGACCGTGCCTGACGATCCGCAAGTTTTCCAAGAACGTGCTGACCATGCCGGAGCTGATTCAGCTGGGCACTCTGGCGCCCGAAATGGCCGATTTCTTGCGCGTGTGTGTGCAGTTGCGCAAAAACATCGTCGTCTCCGGCGGGACGGGATCGGGCAAAACCACTTTTTTAAACGTTGTGAGCTCGTTCCTGCCGGACACGGATCGCATCGTCACGATCGAGGACTCGGCCGAACTGCGCCTGCCCCAGACGCATGTGGTCCGGCTGGAGTCGCGGCCGCCCAATATGGAAGGACGCGGCGCCGTGACCATCCGCGACCTCCTGCGCAACGCCTTGCGGATGCGCCCGGACCGTATTGTGATCGGCGAGTGCCGGGGCGGGGAGTCGCTGGACATGTTACAGGCTATGAATACCGGGCACGATGGGTCCATGACCACCGCGCATGCCAACTCGCCGCGCGATGTAATTGCCCGGCTGGAAACCATGACGCTAATGTCGGGCGTCGAATTGCCCTCCCGCGCCATTCGCGAACAGATCGCCTCGGCAATTCACATGGTCGTTCAAACCGCCCGCATGAGCGACGGCACGCGCAAGGTCACCCACATCACGGAAATTTCCGGCCTGGAGGGCGACCGTATTACCATGCAAGACCTGTTCACATTCACCCAAACCGGGCTCGAACAAAACGGCAAGGTCATCGGCTGCTTCGACGCCACCGGCTCCGTACCGACCTTTATTGAGGAAATCAAAATCCGCGGGCTTTCGTTAGCCATGAGCATCTTTGATACGCGCAAATGGAAACATTGACCAATACCGCCGGGCTTTGGCTGATTCCGACCCTGTACCTGGTCTGCTTCAGCGGGCTGACCTATGCCTTTATGCTGGCCCTGCGCGCCGGCGCGGACAGCTACGAACGGGTGTATAGCGAGCAGACGGCGCGCCAGTTTGCCGACATATTTTTCTTCATCCCCCCGCGGCGCATCCGGGACCTTGCCTGGACCGCCGCCATTGCCTTTTTCCTGATTTTCTTTTTTTTCGCCGGCGATTTCAAAACTGTCGCCGGCTTCCTGCGCGGCCTATTCATCGGTGTCCTGGCCGGCATGGTGGCGCTGACCCTTCCGCGGTGGTACCTGGGAATCCTTAAACAGCGGCGCCTGCAGCTTTTCAACGAGCAACTGGTGGATGCCCTGATGACCATGAGCAGCGCCTTGCGCGCCGGTTCCAGCATTACGCAGACCTTCGAACATATCGTCCGGCAAAACCTGCCCCCGATTTCCCAGGAGTTCGATTTTTTCCTCCAGCAGACCCGCATCGGCGTTAAATTTGAAGACGCGCTGGTCAATCTGGAAAAGCGGGTGAAGAGCGAGGATTTGACGCTGATGATCCGCTCGATCGAGATTGCCCGGCAGACCGGCGGCAACCTGACCGAAGTGTTCGACAAAATTGCCGGCGTGATTCGCGAGCGCATCCGTATCCAGGGTCGCATTCGAACGCTGACTTCACAGGGGCGCATGCAGGGGATCGTTGTGGGCCTCATGCCGATCGCGCTCATCTTTGCTCTGTTCCTGCTGGATCCCGTGATGATGACAACGTTTTTTACGTCGAGCGCCGGAATTCTGACCGGGTGCCTGGCCCTATTTCTGGAACTTATCGGTGCCTTGCTGATCCGCAAAATCATGCGGATTGATATCTGATATCTGCTATAAGGCGGATAGGCTGTCGGCAGACAATTATGATAGTTAAAATAACGTTCTTCGTTCTTGGTTCCTCGTTAATCCGAAACGAAGAACGATGAACAAAGAACCAGGAACTCTTTAGTCCGCATTCCCTAACAACCTGCAGCCTAAACAACCTGAGTTTACATGGACCTTATCATCATAATCAGCTTGGCCTTGTTGTGGGCGGTGTTTGCCGCCGGCATCACCTGGCACCTGGCGCAGACGGCCTTTGCCATCACATACGTGACGCTGGCCGATGGACGTCGCCAGGAGCGGCGGCTCCCGATGTTCTTCCGGGTATTACTACCGCTGACCCCTTCCTTGACGCCGTTTTTCCGTAAGCCGCGCTTTCGCAAAGCACGCGAGCAGGCGCTGATTAAACTAACTTCCGGAGGATTTGATGATGTCATCTCACCGGATGAATTCATGGCCTTGCGGGTGCTGACGCCGCTCGTCGTGGTCCCCGTGCTGAGCATTCCGGTCATCAGCGCGTTCGCCTGGATTCAGGGCCCCACGGACAGCGGTTTGGGCGTACGGCTCGTGGCCTTGTTCGGCGCCCTGTTGCTAACGATGATCCTGTACCCGTCATGGTGGATCAAACAGGCTGTCGCTCTCCGGCATCGGCTGATCTTGAAAGCCCTGCCGTTTGTCATTGATCTGCTGACGCTTTCGGTGGAGGCCGGCCTCGACTTCATGACCGCGATCAAAAACATCGTGGAACGAAGGCCGCCCGATCCGATCGCCGAGGAATTATCGCGGGTCCTGTTTGAAATTCAGCTCGGCAAGACGCGGCGTGAGGCGCTGTCCCGGCTGGCGGAACGCGTGCGTCAGCCGGACATTCAATCCCTGGTCATGGCCCTGGTCCAGGCCGACGAACTGGGCGTCAGCATCGGCGCCACGTTACGGATCCAGTCCGACCAAATCCGCGCCAAGCGCTTCATGCGCGCCGAAAAATTGGCCAACGAGGCCCCGGTCAAAATGCTGTTCCCGCTGGTGGTCTGCATTTTCCCAGCCGTCTTTTTGATCATGCTGGGACCTATTATTTTGCAGATGCTGAAGTATGGGTTTTAGGCAACAGCAAAACGTTCCTAGTTCTTGGTTCTTGGTTGATTCAAAACGAAGAACAAAGAACCATGAACTCTTTTTTGGAACGATTCCCATCACAGCCCCAGCAGGCGGACCAGGTAATACAGCGCCGGCACGCTCAGGATGCTCCCGAGGGTCGAATAAAAAATGGCGCGGGCCGCCAGGGGTGTATCGCCGCCAAAGCGTTCCGTGACGATACTGCAACTGATGGCCACGGGCATGGCCGCAATCAGGTAGGTGGTCATGCGCGTCACTTCCGGAATATGTAATCCAAGCAAGCTAGCGGCCGTAAATATTGCGATGGTTATCGCGGGCGCGACCAACAGCCGTAACACGATTACCCCGATGAAATCGCGCGTCGGGTAATGATCGGCCAGATCCAAACTGCCTAACTGCGACCCGGTAATCACGAGTGAGAGCGGAATCGTAAGGCTCCCCAGCATGGCCAGCGCCTGGACCACGGACGCGGCCGAAAGCACACCGACCGAGGCTCCGGCCACGGCCACGGTTTCCAGCGTGCGCGTGAACGGCAACACCAGCGCAATGACGATCCCAGCCACTGTGGCAATCAAGCCGTGATTCATGGCCAATTCCTTGAATGCCATTTTGCGCGACATCGTCCCGCGCAAGGTCCAGACCCCAATCGTCCACAGCATCAGCTGGGCGCCCACATTGCAGAGCAAAACATCGCGCACGCCGGCGTCACCAAAGAGCTTTTCCACAATCGGCAGGGGAAAGAACACCCAATTCGGCATTGCCACCAGAAACACCGCGGTGGCCAGGGCGCCCTTGTGCCGGAAGAGCGGCATACCCAACTGCCCCACGACTTTGGCAATAACAATCACAGCGGCGCCGAGGATCGGCACGAACCAGCTTTCGCGCAGAACCTGGGGATTCACGGTGCGCAACATTTGCGTGAAAACCAGGGCAGGGAAGATCATGTCCACCAGCAAGCGACTGAGGACCCGGCCGGTCTCGTCGGTGATAAGGGAGCGCTTGCGCGCCACCCATCCCAGCGCCATGACCAGGAACATGGAGGCAATCTTTAATAAAACTATCAGAAAATCAGACATACCATACCCGCCAGAGAAACAACCCTTGCGGTGGCGCCGTCGGCACGCGTGCCGTGCGTATCTTCGAATGCAGGATACGAAGCGCCTCCTCCGGCGGCACGGCGCCCGCGCCCACCCGGATCAGAAATCCTGCCAGACTGCGCACCATCTTGTAGAGGAATCCATCGCTTTGCGCCCGGATAATGATCTCAGGCCCTTTCCGGCTTACCGTGAGTTTCATCACATGCCGCCGCGTGCTTTCCACCTCCCGATTGGGGTTGGCGGTGAAAGCGGCAAAGTCGTGCCGCCCGACCAACAGAGCGGCCGCTTGCCGCATGGCGCGCACATCGAGCGGCATGCGCACGTGGGTCCGATACAACCGCAAGAACGGGGGGATAACGTCGCCGTTCCAAATGCAATAACGATATTCCTTACGCGCGGCACTACGCCGGGCGTGAAATGCCGCGCCAACCGGCTGAACCCGCAGGATGCGGATAGCCGCCGGTAAGAGCGCATTCAAGGCCCGCGCCAGGCTGGCCGCCGGGAGCCTGAACGGCAAATCGCAGTGCGCCACCTGGCCGGTGGCATGCACACCCTGGTCGGTGCGTCCACTGCCGTGGAGTTTCACGGGCGCGCCCGCCAGACGGCGCAAAACCGCCTCCAGTTCGCTCTGGACCGTGCGCTGGTTGGGCTGAACCTGCCAGCCTGCATAGGCGGCCCCATCGTAGGCAATCAAAAGGCTATAGCGTTGCGGGCGAGATGTCGCCTGCGGGGATGCCGGGGTTTTCGGTTGTTGGGGTGTGTGCATCAAGATAACTCTGCAAAATGACCTGGGCGGCCAGCTTATCCACTATTCCCTTGCGCCTCGAGCGGCTGACATCCGAGTCAATCAGCATGCGTTCCACCTGTCGACTGCTCATGCGCTCGTCCCAGACTTCCACCGGCAGGTCGCCCTGCCGGCGAAGTTCCAGGACAAACCGCTCCACGGCTTCAACCGCCGGCCCGCGGGAGCCATCCATGTTGAGCGGCAGGCCCACCACGATTCCCGCCACCTGTTTTTCCTGGCACAGGCGCAGGACATCCCGGATCACCTGCTTGGGACCCTGTACCGGCAGGATATCCAGCGGCAGGGCCAGCATGCCCAGCTCGTCGCTGATAGCCAGGCCCACGCGCCGCTCACCATAATCCACGCCTAAAGTGCGAGACATATTATTGTTCCCAAATTCAAAGCCATGGATGCGCGTTGCGCCGGCGCCGGAGCTTTTCGACCATGCGCTTGACCTCCTGGGAACGGTCCTTACGACAGACGAGGGTCACGGCGCCGGCTTTAACCACCACCATGTTATCCACACCGACCAACGCCACCAAGCCATTGTCGGCGACCACGATGTTGCCGGAAGATTCCATCAGCTCGCCATTACCCACGACCACATTCCCGTGCCCGTCCTTGGGAAAATGTTGCTCCAACGCCGACCATGAACCCACGTCATCCCACGGAAACACGCCCTCGGCCATCACGATATTATCCGCATGCTCCATGACGGCATAATCCACCGATATTTTCTCCAGGCCGGCATAGGCGCGCTTCAACTCGGCATGAAATCCCGCCCGGCCTGCCAGCGGCGCCAGCATATCCAGCAAGCGCGCCAGGGGCGGGCAATGCCGCCGAAGCGCCCGTTCCCAGGCGGACAGCGACCAGACGAACATGCCCGAATTCCAATAGAATCGTCCGGTCTTGACATAACGCTCCGCCATACGCGCATTCGGCTTCTCGACAAATCGCCTGACGTGATAAAAGGCCGTCCGTGATGGGCCGGCCAGGCGCCCGCCTGCATCGCTACCTGCCCGCAGTGGCTTCGCCACAGGCGATGCAGGCGGGTGCGAAGCATTGCGGGCAGGCACGCCGGCCTCAATGTATCCGAATCCCGTGCTCGGAAATGCCGGCTTGAGCCCGATGGTCACTAATACATCCGCGGCGGCGGCGCGAGCAAAAGCTTCCTTCAGCGTGCGCCGGAAAACTGCCGCATCGCCGATTACATGATCAGCCGTCAGCACGCAAAACACGGCATGCGGGTTGCGGGCCTTGATCAGGGCTGCTGCGAGGGTAATGGCCGCGGCCGTATCACGGCCGCAAGGCTCGCCAATCACATTTGCTTTCGGCAAGCCGGGCAACAGATGGCGCACGGCATCCTGGAGGTCAACGCTGGTAATCACCAGGATGCGCTTCTCCGGAATGATTGCCCGAATGCGATAAACCGCATCCGCCAGCAGGGCTCGCCGGCCGACCAAGGCCAAGAGCTGTTTTGGGCGGCGGCGCGTGCTCATCGGCCAGAACCGCTCCCCCCGGCCCCCGGCCAGAATGACTGCATAGGCATCAGTGTTCATTATAAATCGCTCCGTTCTTTACTGCGGCATGGTTCAACGGTTCACGGTTAGGAGGTTCACGGTTGGGAAATTCGCTAAAAAAAATCGGCACCGTTGAACAGTGAACCGCTAAACCTTTAACCTCGCCTTCATTATCTATTCAACTCATAAATCCGGGCAATGCCATACAGCGTCAGGTCCGGGTCAAGGTGCACCGGCAGATCACATTCGGCCAGCACCCAGGCCGCATAACTGCCGGTAGCACAGAGGCGGACCGCTCGGCTTTTCAGCGTGTGTTGCAGGCGCGTAAAAATTTCACGCACCATACCGAGGTATCCCAGCCGCGCCCCAATGGCCATGGCCTGGCGCGTGTTCTTGCCAATGACCGGCATGGTGCGTAAATCCCGCGGGATACCGTGATAGCGGTCCAGCCGCAGGCGCGGCAGCAGCGCCGTTTTTTCGGCCAGGTAATCGGTCATGAGCGGCAGGCCGGGGACAATGATGCCGCCCATATAGGCATTGTTGGCCACCACATCAAATGTCAGGGCCGTTCCGAAATCGGCTACAATCACGGGCGAGCCGTAGCGGTGCGCCGCACCGCAGGCATTAGCCAGGCGGTCCGCGCCGATACTGGCGGGGTTCGGATACGCTATACGCAGTCCCAACTTCATGCGGTGATGCAGCATGCGGGGCGGTCGGCCGCCAAAGGCCTGCAGTTCCCGAAGCCAGAGGTGATTGCACTGCGGCACGACCGAACACAACATGGCACCCGCGATCAGACGGTTCCGCGTCAACCGGGTCAGCGCCGCAGTTACATCCGTGCGGCACGTGGTCCGGGTTGGCAGGCGGCGGATGCCGCTGATCCGTCCGGCGCGCGCCAGGCCCACAGTTGTACTGGTGTTGCCCATATCCACGACGATCACAAATTCAGACATGGCACATGGTTCCGGGTTCACAGTTGTTGTGTTTTTCGCCGTTTTTCATTCGACGTTCGGCGTTCGACTCGCCTGGGCGTAGCGCTCCGGCGAAGCCTGGTGTTGAGCGTTGGGCGTTTGCTTAGATTGCTGCCCCTGGCGCAACGACCATTCCTTCAAGATGCGGCTTTTATCATCCTGCTGCGCCATGATGTAACAGATATCCAGTTCATTCAGCACGCGCGCCAATACCTGGTCGCAATCCACGGTGACGCCCTCCAGACGCAGAGACGTGGCCAGACCAGGATCAAGCGTTTTAAAATCGCTCTCACCGTGAAGCACGTTGACCCCGATCCCCACCACGGCGAATTCGATTACGGCACGCTTGATCCGCGGTTCAACCAGCACGCCGGCGATTTTACGGCCGTTGAGCATAATGTCGTTAGGCCATTTTAGCCGGACTTTGTTAGGCCGCCATTTTTCCAAGGCCCGCGCCACCGCCACGGATGCACAAATATTCATAAAAACGCCATCCGTGGCCGGCCAGTTGGGCCGCAGGAGGACGGATACGTAAACGCCCTTGCCGGGTAGTGACAGCCAGGATCGGCCCTGTCGTCCACGGCCGCACGTCTGGTGTTCGGCCGCCACCGTAAAGCCTTCCGGCGCGCCCTTTTCAGCCCTCGCCTTAAGCACCTCATTCGTGGATCCCGTTTTATCCAGGAATAGCAGGGGTTGGCCTAAGCGGCAATCTTTCAGAGCCATTCTGATTTTTTCAAGGCACCTTTTCATAATAAAACTTGGAAAGGAAGACAGAATTCAGTAGTCAGAATTCCGAATGGCAAGCAAACAAGCTTTCTGCCACATGACCAAGTCCTTTCGTACCACAGGCAGATTCGCCAAGGCGGAAAATCTTGTCACCGGCATCCTTGTTCTGTCTCCTGACTTCTGACTCCTGACTTCACTGAACTGTCATCCAA
>JAHIMN010000221.1 GCA_018896395.1 Verrucomicrobiota bacterium
CAACCTTTCAAGAGGACTGCTTTCAAAAATCGAAAACTTCCGGACCTTGCCTTCCCTGCCGGTGCTCTCCGCCATCGCGCGGAGCCTGAATATTGGCATGGATAATCTTGTTAAAAACGTCGGCGCTGAAACGTCCGCGCCCCATCAGCTTGTAAGAGCCAATCACCGGGTTCCGGTTAAGCGCGAAAAATCAAGAGGATTTAAATACGCGACGCTGTTGGCCCGACCCCTCGGCAACATCGGGTTTGAATCGTTTGTGCTGACTCTTGAGCCCGGCGCGAAACGCAAACCGGTAACAACCGACGGTGATGAATTCATTTTCGTGCTCAAGGGCGAAATTCGGTTTATTGCCGGGAAAGAAGAATTCCGGCTCTTTGCCGGCGATGTTTTTTATTTTGACGGGCGCGTGCCGCATGTTCCCCTGAACCTGACAAAATCCTCCGCCGAATTATTGGTGATCTATCTGCTGAAACAACACAATACGAAAGGAAATCATGAAGAATAGCAACAACATGTGGCACGCTAAGGGAATCTGGCTCAAAGGCAATACCCACACCCATACCACCAATTCCGACGGGGCTTGCACATCCGGGGAAACAGCGTCGGAATACAAACGTCATGGTTATGATTTTGTGTTTCTTACCGACCATGACAAACGAACGGTACCCGATGAAACAATCAGAAAACCGCTTTTGATTCCGGCCGAAGAAATCGCCTTGTCTTATAAAGGCTATGGTTATCATTTTGTCTGCCTGGGACTTAAAAAAGAATGGGCCGCGGGGTCATGTCGTTCGCCTGTGCAGGTGCTTGCGCGGGCCCGGCGGGAAGGCGTATTTATAGTTCAGGCGCATCCTTACTGGTGCGGCCTTCCAAGTCATAAGTGTGTTTATCAGGGAGGTTTAACTTGTCCGGGAGTGGAGGTCTATAACAAAGTCTGTGACCGGATGATCGCCAAAGGGTATTCATCAGTCCACTGGGATGACCTGCTGGATGCCGGATACCGTATTTTAGGCTTCGCCGTTGATGATGCCCACCTCCGTTCCGACATTGCCGGCGGCTGGATCATGGTCAAGGCCAGGAACCGCACTCCTGCGGCCATCCTGTCGGCTATCCGCAACGGGAGTTTTTATTCCTCGCAGGGGCCGGAAATCAAATCCATCGTCATTCGCGGCCGGGAAATAAAAATCACCTGTTCACCGGTCACACGCATTAACTTTATCACCAACCGCGCCAGCGGAAGCAGTATCGCTGCGGCCACACCGCGGCTGAAAGAGGCGCTATGGACTGTTTCCAAAGGCGCCACCTATGCCAGGATCGAATTAGTCGGTGCCTCAGGAAAAATGGCGTGGAGCAACCCGATTTATTTATCACACTGACTCTTTACATGAAAATATTTTAAATAACGGAGAAAATAAGAAGCATAAAAACCATGCAACAGAAGACATCAAAGGTCTGATTTAAAATTAAAATAAAGGGATAAAAAATGTCTGTTTTTAAAATTACACTTATTGGAGATGCTCACCTTGGGAAAAAGGGCGGGTATGATGCGGGAAATTTGGAAATACCTGATGCCGATTTGATAATAGGGATGGGCGACTTGGTTGAAGCGGGCCATGCAGAGGAGTATGCAACTGCGTTGCGCTGGGCAAAGAGTTTAAAAAAGCCCTTTACCCTGGTCAAAGGAAATCATGATAATGGCCGGTGGAACCATTACGCCCGACAAATTTGCATGCCGGAAATCTCAAAAAAACTGGCCGAGCATTCTCCTCCCGATAATATGGGAATAACAATCTGGAAACCCATGATCTGGGAGGAATACCATGCAACAGTTCTAAACCTGCCCAGAAAAACCCTCTGGCATCAATTGCCGGTGGATGTTCAGAACCAGATCATAATACTGAAAGACCTGACCCCCAGCTATTACACTTTCGAGGCCGGCAATATGATTTTTATATGTCTTGATACTTCCGATTGGCTGCTGGGAAGAAAACAGATGGAATGGCTGTTAGCGCAGGTCAAAGCGGCGGATAAGCCGGTTGTGCTTGTGGGGCATTTCCATTTTCTCCCGGTGGATATTATTTTTGATAATTGTCAAATTCACGAGAGGGATTTTCTTCGGAAATTGCTGATTGATAATAAGAAAATCATAGCTTACCTGCACGGCCATGCTCACAAGGATCGCTGGTGGAAATATGGTCATGCTGATATTGTTGCTCCACGAGCCCGCGCCTGCCGGACAGTCACCTTCAAGGATGGGAAAGTTGTTGGAAGCGAGTTGGATGGAAAAGCCGATGCGCCCATCCCTTTTTTGCCGCGTTACCTTTGCGCCCGGTGCACTCACCCGGGGGACGTGTGTTATTTGAATGACACTCAATTCACTAATCCATGGAATGATCCTGGAACGCCTTGCCTGACGTGGCTTAAGCCGGACTCCGGCAAGGAAATCGAATTGGACTGGAGCATGAGGTTGCCTTCGGATATCTCAAATATTCCGCACAGCCTTACCTTCCAGATCAGGTCTCTTGGTAATATCCGCCTGGAGGTATCCGCTCCCGGCCTTAAAAATACGGTCAAAAAAGAAATTTCCCCGTCTCCTGAAGGCATATCCGTGGATATCGGGATAGGCCCGCTTACGGCGGGTTATATAGAAGCAAAGTTATACAGTACGGAAGGATGGGGATACGTGGCAATGGCTGTTCCTCTAAACCACCCAACTGGTCTGGAACTATAGAAAATGCATTTGTCAAGACCTGGTGATTTTTTGCTGACTTAAGATCCTGCATGTGCATAGCGACTTCGAAGCGGAGGCTTTATCGTGGATAAAGGTTTTCTGATCTCCATCTGGCGGTCAAGGTTCCCGGAACGGTAGCACGTCGTCCAGGGAAGCGGCGCCGGCCAACAGCATGACCAGCCGGTCCACGCCGAGCGCAATGCCGGCCGCGGGCGGCAGTCCGGATTCCAGGGCCGCCAGAAAATCTTCGTCCAGCGGGTACACGGGTTTGCCCAGGGCGCGGCGCTCCGCGGCGCAGGCTTCGAACCGCTCGCGCTGTTCTACCGGGTCGGTGAGTTCGCTGAACGCGTTGGCGATCTCGATCCCGCCGATATACAGTTCCCAGCGTTCCGCCACGCGCGGGTCTTCCGGCTTACGGCGCGCCAGCGCCGCCACGGCCGCGGGATAATCCATCAGCACCATGGGGCAAGCGGTCGGCAGATTTGGCTCCACCTTGTTGACCATATCCAGATCAAAACGGTCGGCGTCAAAACACTCAACCGGATTCCAGCCGGCAAATGTCCTGAACGCCTCGGCCACGGTCAGTACTTCCCAGACCGGCATCAATTCGATGTGAGTCCGGGAAAAGTCTATCCAGGTGCGGCCCAGCGCCGCTTCGGCCACGGCCGCGATGAGCGCCTTGGTCTCCGCCAGGATATCCCGGTAATCGGCGCTCGTGCGATACCACTCCAGCAGGGTGAATTCGGGGTGATGCTTCCGGCCGCGCTCGCCCTGCCGGAAGCAGGGGCCGAGCTGGTACACGCGCTCACAACCGGCGGCCAGCAGACGCTTCATGTGCAGTTCCGGTGAGGTGCGTA
>JAHIMN010000222.1 GCA_018896395.1 Verrucomicrobiota bacterium
CCTGCATTCCCTAACCCCCATACTCCCATACGCTGATACGCCCAAACTTGGTTTGTAAACTGCAGCCGAACACTGAACACTTTATTTTGCAAGCTCACCACAGGAGTCATAAACAATGGCCAACGCGCGCATCCTGATTGTGGAAGACGAAAGCATCGTGGCCAAGGACATCCAGAACAGCCTGACCGGCCTGGGGTATACCGTGGCGGGGGTCGTGGCCTTCGGCGAAGAAGCGGTGGAGCGGGTAGGCGAGCTGAAGCCCGATTTGATTCTCATGGATGTAATGCTTAAGGGTGCCATGGACGGCATCGAAGCGGCCGAGCGCATCCGGCGGGAGCATTCCGTGCCCGTCGTCTATCTCACTGCCTATACGGATGACGATACCCTGCGGCGCGCCAAGGTGACCGAGGCCTTTGGGTACCTGCTGAAGCCCTTTGAGGACCGTGAACTGCGCACGACGATCGAAATGGCGCTCTACAAGCACACCATGGAGCGCAAACTGCGCGAGAGCCGGGAATGGATGGAAACCACCCTGCGCTGTATCAGCGACGCCGTCATCGCTACTGACGCTGTCGGATGCATCCAGTTCATGAACACAAAAGCCGAAAACCTGACCGGCTGGAAGCCGGCGGATGCCATCGGCCGCAAGCTGACCGACGTTTTTTGTCTGATGCAGGCCAGCGAGATGGCCCTCGTTGAAAACAATTTAACCGCAATCCTGGAAAAGGGCGCCGTGGTGCGCGCGGATACGGATGCCATCCTGATTTCCAAGGATGGCCGGCAGGCGCCCATTGCTCACAGCGCGGCGCCCATTCGCGATGACCATGGAACCATTCTCGGCGTAGTGGCCAGTTTCAGGGACATCACCGAGCAGAAGGACGCCCAAGCCCGCGAACGCCAGCTTCAGGATCGTCTGTTCCGCTCCCAGCGCATGGAATCGCTGGGGAGCCTGGCCGGGGGCGTCGCGCACAATTTGAACAACATCCTGGGACCGATGGTCAATTATCCCGATCTGATCGTAAAGAATCTGCCCCCCGACAGCGCCCTGCGCCAGGACCTGCAAATCATCAAGAATTCCGCGTGCAAGGCGGTGGATATAATCCGCGACCTGCTTACCCTGGGACGGATCGGGCATTTCCCCATGGCGCCTCTGGTCCTGAACCGGATCCTCGAGCGGGTTGTGCGCTCGAGCGCTTATATCGGATTGCAACATGGCGCGCCGCTGGTGGTGGTGGACCTGAAATGGGGCGCCGATCAGCCGGCCATTCAGGGGTCCGCGGGCCTTTTGCAGGAAATGGTGGAAAACCTGCTGATCCATGCATTCGATGCCATGCCGCAGGGCGGCCGTCTGACCCTGGCAACCTCCGTGGAACAGGTACGGGAGCCGGTGGCCGGCTACGAATTAATTAACCCGGATACCTACGTGGTTCTGCATGTTATGAACACGGGCCCAGGTATCGAGGAGCAGGAATTGAACCGGATGTTCGAGCCTTTTTATGCCAGCGATAAAGCCTGGTCGCAAAAGCGCAGTGGTCTGGAGCTTGCCATCGTGTATGCGGTTCTCAAGGAACACAAGGGATTCATTGACGTGCGCGCGCTACCCGACAAGGGATCGGATTTCATCGTTTATTTTCCCGTTTCGGGCGCCCTGCCGGAAATCCGTGAACAGCCGGAACATCTCGATTTCCGCGGCAACGAAACGGTGCTGGTCGTGGACGACGACGAAGGCCAACGCCGCATTATCGCGCGCTGGTTACGCACGGGTGGCTACAAGGTCCTGACCGCCCACAACGGCCGGGCCGCCATTGAATTGCTTGATTCCGCGGCCCGGGCGCAGGGGCCGGCCATTGATCTGGTTCTGTTAGACATGATCATGGCGGACGACTTTGACGGGTTGGATACTTACAAGAAAATGCTGGAATTCAATCCGCGCCAGAAAGCGATCATGGTCAGCGGCTTCGCCGCGACTGACCGGATCAAGGAGGCGCTGAAGCTGGGAGTTGGGCAATATATTCAGAAGCCTTGCGATTTCGACAACTTGGGCCGTGCTGTTCGCCGCGAACTGGATAAGCCCTGAGCAATTCAGTGTTCGGTGTTCAGTGTTCGGTGTTCGGAGGAGCATGACCGATGAACCAGGAGGCAAATCAATACCACATCTGAGTTTTCTCCGCACTCCCACACGCCCATACTCCCACACTTGGGTTGCGAGCAACAGCGGGCGGGAACGCCGTTGGGCCGCCGATGAGTATGGCCAAACCGAACACTGACCACCGAACACCTTGGGAATAGTTACGTTCATCAACCATCATCTGCGCGTTGCGCCGCGGGATGCTCCGCTGTCACGGTAATGGAAATTCCGCCACGCGGATTAAAGCGGCCCGTCACGCGCAGGCGCCGCGGCCGGCAGATGGTGACGAGGTCATCCAGGATGCGGTTGACCGCCGCCTCGTGAAAGGTGCCGTGGTTGCGGTAGGAAAAAAGATAAAGCTTTAATGACTTGCTTTCCAGGCACACGCGGTCGGGAATGTAATCAATGGTGATGGCACCGAAATCGGGCTGGCCGGTGACTGGGCAGAGCGCGGTGAATTCCGGACACTCGAAATGAATCCAGTAATCCCGCTGGGGGCAGGCGTTTCGGAACGTTTCCAGGCGGGCCTTGGCGGGCGAGCGGGGGATGGGCGTGCGACTACGCCGCAGGAGTGTCAGCCCGGGATGCGGTCCCTTGCCTGACCGTGGAGTAGGGCGTGTTTTCATGAGTGTCATAGTATGGCATGTTTGCTTGATATTCAATACCAATACGCTTCCGTATCCATCCCTAAAATCAGGGTCCAATTATTGTTAAAAACAAGCAAAAATACCATTGACAGTAGCAGGCTGTTTGCTATGCTAAGCATTAATTGCCTTTTAATGTAAATTAATAGTTCTAAATTGCGTTTTAACGCCCACTGGCAGAAACTCGCAGGGCTGAACTAATCGTCCTGACAAAGGGTCAGTTAATCATGCGCAAACCATCCTGGATATTAGTGATCATGATGGCGGCCGCCATGGTTGCCTCGTACGGCGTCGCGTTCGCCGGGACAAACACCACTCTTCCGTTCGAGGACACGTTCGAATCCTACACCAACGGCACTCCCCTGATTGGCGGCACAAACGGGTGGTACGGGTCCTCTGCCGACATCGTGGTTCAAACTAATGTTCACTATCCTGAGGATGGCTCTAGCACCAATGCCGCCATGATCCCGGTGGACTGCACGCTC
>JAHIMN010000223.1 GCA_018896395.1 Verrucomicrobiota bacterium
AGTGAAACCCGCCTGCAACGCTGTAGCACTGCGGGCAGGTCCGTGATATCCGTGGTAAAATATCTTCGGATATGATACCTGAGCATTTACGAAAGATCATGAATCTGGAGCAACTTCAACAACAGTTTGGAATATCGAATCTAGTCGGCTTTGCGGAAGGGCGGGGCGGGATGACGCGGGTTGGCCTTGCGCACGCCTCCGGCGCGCGTGCCGAAATCTATTTGCACGGCGCGCACATTACCTCCTGGCAGACCGCGCGGGAACGCGAAGTGCTTTTCATGAGTTGTGCGTCGCACTTTCAGGAGGGAACGCCCATCCGGGGCGGTATCCCGGTGATTTTTCCGCAGTTTGGCGATGGACCGCTTCCCAAGCACGGACTGGTCCGGGCCCGCGCCTGGACCGTGGTGCGTACGGCGCAGGGCGCAGATGGCGCGGTTAAGATCACCCTCCGGCTGGAAGACGATGCGCAAACGCGCGCGCTCTGGCCGCACCCGTTTTGCCTGCAACTGACGGTATCGCTCGGGCCGGCATTGACCATCGAGTTCACCGTAAAAAATCCGGGCTCTGCGCCGTTCCCATTCCAGGCGGCTTTGCATACCTATTTCCAGGTGGCCGATATCACGCAAACCAGCCTGTTCGGTTTACAGGGAACGGCATTTGAGGACTTTCTCCATCCTGGACCGGCAGTCGAGACGCGGGCGGTCATAATGTTTGACCGGGAGACCGACCGGATCTATGTCAATGCACCCGATCGCGTTGTGCTGGATGACCGGGGCAATAAGCGCAAGATTGCCATCGCGAAAAGCGATATGAACGCCATTGTGGTCTGGAACCCGTGGATTGAAAAATCGAAGCGATTAGAAGATTTTGGCGATGACGAGTATCGGCACATGGTCTGTATCGAAACCAGCCACATGCGCGCGCCGGCCGTGCTGGCCCCCGGCGCCCAATGGTCTGGCCGGACGACGTTAACATGCGAAAATGGTTGATTAGCGCAAACGGATGGGGTTTTATCCGCAACCATGCTTGACCAAAACAATAAATTTATTCATAAAACGGAAAGAATGGCAACATGGCCGGTTCCTCAAAAATAAGTGGTAATAAACTTCTTGTAAACGGTTGCCCGATATACTTGCGCGGGGGTGAGGTGCAGTACTTTCGCCTGCCGCTGGCCTCGTGGCGTGATCGGCTGGAGAAGGCAAAGGCGGGGGGGCTTAACACCGTTTCTTCCTATATGCCCTGGTACTGGCATGAGCCTCAGGAAGGGCTGGTTGATTTTGTGGGCAAGACGCTTCCGGAACGTAATCTAAGGCATTATCTGGAACTGGCCGCCGAGATCGGGTTGTACGTCATCGCTCGTCCCGGGCCATTCGTAAATAGCGAGCTGCGTTGCGGCGGCACGCCGGAGTGGCTTTTCAAAAATTATCCCGAAACACTCAGCCGGCGGGGTGACGGCGCGGTTTGTACCGGGCGGCCGGTCCCTGCCGAGGGCGAGCCGCTTTACCGCAATTACGTTAAGGGTTGGTACAGCCGCGTGGTGCCGCTGCTGGCCGAATACGATATTAACCGTGGCGGGCCGGTAATTCTCTTCCAGCCCGACAACGAACTGTCGGCCGCCTGGAGTTACGGTCTTTTAAACTCGCTGTTCGATCCAACGGTTCTTGGCGAAACCTGGCCGGCCTGGTTGAAGCGGCGTTATGCTGAGATCGGAAAACTTAACGGGTGTTACGGGGCGGAGCATAAGAATTTCAAGTCCGTAAAGCCGCCGCGCTCACTGCCCGCCAGCCGGGGTGACTGGCAGATTTGCCGGGACTGGATGGATTTCAAGCGGTGGTTTTTTGCCGACTGGGGCGCGACCATGGCGGGATGGGCACGGGAGTTTGGCATGCAGGTACCGATGGTTTTCAATGAGCCGGTGGCGGGCTACTACGGCCATGGCGATCACGCCGGGTTTGGGGCATTGCTGAAAGAACGGGGCATAGAGGGCTGCACCGCCTGTCACTCGTATTCGGACCGGATACTCGATCTTGATGGCATAATTAACATATCCCAAGGTATTGAAATGGTTAAGTCCAGCCCTTGGGGCGGACCGCCGATGTCCGTTGAGGTGAATACCTGCTGGTTCATTCCCCGATTGTCCCGTTCCGAGATTATGTGGGAGCCGCTGATGCTTCTGGGGCTGGGTCGCGGATTGATGGGCACCGTTATCTATCCCTATACCGCCGGAACATCTCCGCTGATCGATACCATCGAAGGTCCGGAATACTTCGATCCTTCGTGCATTGACCGGGAAGGCAACCTGTCCGAAGGATATCGCCGGCTCAAGTGCTTTAACGCGTTTGTTCGGGGCTGGGAGGCGGACCTGGTGCAGGCGAATACTCCGGCCGAAGTGACCGTGGCGTATACGCCAGGGCAGCGGCTGCTTGATTTCCTGGGTGCACCGGCGCTGTTGGGCAAGGTGGACCGGAAATCATTGGGCGTCGCCGGTGGCGAGCGTTTCGATGCCGAGCCTGCCTTGGGTGGGGGCGAGATAACAACGGGACACGACTGGCTGAATGGTTATGAAGGTGTGTCCAAGCAGACTGTTGCGGCGGAGGAGGGTATCTGGAAGCGGAACAAGGAGGCCTCTTTGCTTTTGAACCGGCTTAATGTGGGTTGGGATATGCTTGATCTGACCAACCCTAATAAGAAGCCGGGGAAGGGCTGGCTGATAGTTCCCTGCACCGGCGCTCTGGAAACTGAGGCAATTGATTATATTATCGAGCATCTTGACACCGGGGGTGGTTGTTTGTTTTTTCCCACCATACCCGTGTTCGGGTTGGACGGTAAACCCGATGCAAGATTAGCCGATCGTTTGGGTGTTAACCTGCGTGCGCAGGTGCGTCCAGCCGGGGCTGAGTTGGTAGATTACGGAACGCGCGTGATCCGTTTCAGCCGGGGTGAGGAGTGCGGTCTGAATTGCTGGATATACCGGCACGAATATCCTGCGGGTAGCCGTGTGCTGGCTGAGTACGATGGGCAGCCAGTGGCGGCGTTGCTGTCTTCCGAAAGAGGTCGCGTCATCGTCGCCGGTTTCGACGCTGTTTTCACCAGTGCCGGCAGCCTGCGTCTCTGGCGCAGCTTGATAGAGGGTGCGATGGGAATATGCCCGGCGGTCAGGATAGAGGGTAACTGGCTGCATGCCCTGTGGCGCGAGGGTTCCGGCGCCTCTTTCCTGACCTTGATGAATGTGACCGGGCGCTATGGGGCAAGCAGAGTTTATTTGCCAAGACCGGTGGGAGGTGTGGCGGATATATCGTTCGATATAGAACTGAAACCCCACACCGCCCGTTGCCTGGTGATGGGGGCTGAACTCAATGACGGGATGCGGTTGGTTTTTTCCACCAGCGAGTTAGTCCCGCTTAATATGGAGCGGACGGTTTTTGATCTGTACGGCTGTCCGGGCACGCCGGGAATTATGGCGTTCAATTGTCCGGTCAGTGCCGCTCTTGATGGCAAGGCCGTTATGGCAGAGGAGCGCAACGGTCTGTTTGTTATCAAGCATACGCACGCGCCGCAACCTTTGCGGTTGGATCTCAGGGCATCACTCAGCTTATAAACAATTCGCATGCGGAGGAGATTATGAAAGTTACCGATTGTTCGCTCCCGGACATGTTCCGGGCCGGTGGAGAGCGTTTCGCCCGCCAACAGGCCATTGTGTTTGACGGCCGCACGCTGGATTTCGCCGCTGTGGACCGGATTAGCGACCGGGTGTCCGCCGCGCTGGCCCGGCGGGGCATTCGCAAAGGCGACCGTATCGGACTCTATTGCATCAATTCCGACTGGTTTCCGCTGGCCTATTTCGGCATCCTGAAAGCCGGCGCGGTCGTCGTGCCGATCAACCTGTTGCTGAATCCTAAGGAAGTCGCGTTCATTCTCAACGATGCCGGCGCCCGCGCCTTGTTTTACCATGGTGTCTTTGCACCCGCCGTCAACGCCCTGCGGCCGTTAGCGCCGGACCTGGCATTCTGTGTGTGCATCGGCGCTCCGCCGGCGCCGCCGGTGCGGCCGTTGCCGTCGGTGCGGCCGTTGCCGCCGGACATTCCATGGGCGGAATTCGCGGAGGCGGAAGGGCCGGCGCCGGTTGTGGCCTTCAATCCGGCGGAAGACCTGGCCGCTATTTTGTATACCTCCGGCACAACGGGGCGGCCCAAGGGCGCCATGCTGACCCACCGCAACCTGGTGAGCAATATCAGGAGCACCCTGCAGGCCATGCACGTTCAGCCGGGTGAGGAGCGTTTCCTGGTTATCCTGCCGCTCTTCCACGCCTTTGCCGCCATGGCGTGCATGTTCCTGCCGCTCATGTCGGGCAGCACCATGGTGCCCATGTCGCGCTTCGATCCGCTCCATGTGGCCAAGATGATCGCGGCCGAGCGCATCACCTTGTTCATGGGCGTGCCCAGCATGTATGTGGCGCTCCTGCGACTGCCGGACGACATCATACCCCATTTCGAGACGCTGAAATTCTGCGTCTCCGGCGGCGCCGCCCTGCCGGTGGCGGTCATGCGCGAATTCGAGACGCGGTTTGGCAAGAAAATTTATGAGGGCGATGGACCAACCGAGTGCTCGCCGGTCACGTGCGTCAACCCGATTGGTGGGCAAACCAAGAGCGGCACGGTCGGCCGGCCGGTGCCGGATGTTGAAATGAAAATCGTGGACGAGCAGGGCCGGGATGTGGCCGACGGCACGATTGGGGAAATCTGTGTGCGTGGGCCGAATGTGATGAAGGGCTATTGGAAACTGCCGGCGGAAACTAAGGAGGCCTTTTTCGGCGACTGGTTCCGCACGGGCGACTTAGGCACTCGGGACGCAGACGGCTATTTCAGCATCGTGGATCGCCGCAAGGATATGATCATTGTCAACGGCATGAATATCTACCCGCGCATTATCGAGGAAGTGCTTGCCCGTTGCGAGGGCATCCGCGAGGCGGCGGTGGTGGGCGAGCCGCATAAAATGCACGGTGAGATTCCCGTGGCCTATGTGGCGCTCAAAGAAAACGCCGCAGTGACGATCGCCCAGCTCCGGGCTTGTTGCCTGGCGAGCCTGGGCCGGCACGAGGTGCCCCGAAAATTTATTTTCCTGCCCGAGTTACCCAAGAACGCCGCCGGAAAAATCATGAAGCGCGAACTGCGCAAACACGGCGAACTCGAACGGGGCGTGCTAAGTCGGACGCCAGACGCCTGACACCAGACGCCAGTCCGGAAGAGGCAAGAAGAATGCCGGAGGAACTCTGACCTTCCGCCGTCGCCATGGCTTTGGCGGACAAGTTGGCCGTTGACTTCTGGCTTCCGGTCTTCGGGCTCTGCAGTCCCGCCTTCGCCAAGGCTTCGGTGGACAGGCTGGCGTCTGGTGTCTGGTATCTGGCGTCCGATCTTCAGTCCCACAGCTTTTCCGGATACACGCTCCTCTCAATCAGCCGGCGAATGCCGGCCGCTACAAAGGGCTTGTCTTCCTTGTAGGTGACGCCAAACCATTTTTCCGGCGTCTCGAGCACGCGCATGGTGATTTTACGTTCGCGGATCAGTTCGTCGGCGATGGCCGGCATCAGGAACTCGGCTTTGGGTTGGCCGGCGGCCTTTTTCAGGAACACGGTAAATTTTTCATCGAGGAACCCGAACAAGGTCGGCGTAAACCCGAACATGTTCATGGAGGCAATTTCGTGGCCTTGGAGCGGTACCCATTGGCTGTGCTCATTTTCGTAGCGGGCGCCGTCAGCCGTTTTCTCGATCTTGAACCGTTCCGCGACGCTGTTCAGCATGTGGTGCGCATCCACCTCGCAGATGCCGCGTGTGACCGACCCGTGGTCCGAAAGTGTGTTGACCAGCTGGAAACCGACCATGGCATAGGCGGTATCGGTTGGTGCCAACTTTTCCAGGTAGCGGGCGATCACGTCATAGGACTTGGCGCCGTAAAAATCGTCGGCATTGATGACGGCAAAAGGCTCCTTGACCAAGTTCTTACAACGCATGATGGCATGTCCCGTGCCCCAGGGTTTGGTGCGGTCCGGCGGCAGGGCAAATCCCGCCGGCAAATCAGCCAGCTCCTGAAATACATAATCCATCTGGATGCGCCCCTCAAAGTGCGCCCCGATGGCCTCATGGAAATCCTTTTCAATATCGTGCCGGATAATGAACACCACCTTGCCGAACCCGGCGCGGATGGCGTCGAACACCGAATAGTCGGGCATGATTTCCCCGGAGGGTCCCACCGGCTCAATTTGTTTCAAGCCGCCGTACCGACTGCCCACGCCCGCCGCCATGACGACTAAGGTTGGTTTCATGCTTGGAATCCTTGATTGAAATGTTCAACCGCTGCCAAACCGATATGGAGAATTTTGGTAACTACTCAGACGTCTTACTCATACCAGACGGATATTTTTCCGCCAGTGGCGGATCTGCCTATGGCATGATACCACGGATATCACGGATAACACTGATAAGGGCAGGAAAATCCATTCACAAGTCCTCAGATCGTTTAATTTTCTTCTGAATCAGAAGTATCCGTATCCGTGCCATCCGTGTAATCCGTGGTGAGTAGATACGAATTTTACACATTGCTTTCCAGGTGTCAACGGTAGATTGACAATGTTTATTGAAAATGATTGGCTTGGACAGCGGTGCCGCCCTCCTTTATAGTATGGTTGGCAACTTACGAAGGGGAAAAGGACATGACCCATTTGAAGCTGGAGCGGCCGCTGGCGGTGCTGGATATCGAATCCACGGGCATTAACCCCCGGATGGACCGCATCATTGACCTGGCGATTATCAAGCTGTTCCCGGACGGCCGGCGCGAACAGCATACGTTCCGTGTGAACCCGGAAATTCCCATCCCGGCCGAGACCACGGCCATTCACCATATTACCAATGCCGACGTGGCCCACGCGCCGCCGTTCCGGCAGATGGCCGCCGCCATCCTGGAAATCCTGGCGGACTGCGACCTGGGTGGGTTCGGCGTCGTGCGCTTTGATATTCCGATGCTGGCCGAGGAGTTCGCGCGCGCCGGGTTTGAGTTTAATCTCGACAACCGGCGCATTGTGGATGCCCAGCGGATTTATCACAAGAAGGAGCCGCGCGACCTCTCTGCGGCGCTCACCTATTATTGCGGCGAAATGCACCTGGGCGCCCATGGCGCCGAAGCCGATGCCCTGGCCACGGTGGCTGTCCTGGAGGCGCAGTTGCAGAAATACAGCGATTTGCCGCGTTCCCTGGACGAGCTGGACCAATATTGCAATCCGCCGCGCGATCCGGCCTGGGCCGATCGCACGGGCAAACTCAAGTGGCAGAACGGCGAACTGCTCATCAATTTCGGTGTGCAAAATATCGGCCGAAACCTCAAAGACCTTGTGCGGGATAACCCCAAGTTCCTGAAATGGATCCTGAAAAGCGATTTTCCGGCGGACACCAAACGCATCGTCGCCGACGCGCTGGAAGGCCGCTTCTTGACGCCGCACGCGCTGACCGACCCTCCTTCGCCCGAGCGCTCCGGAGGGCAAGCACCAGCCTGCCCACCGTAGCTTTAGCGCAGGTGGGACGACGGCCTGCCCACCGAAGCCCGAAGGGCGAAGGCGGGACGACAGATGACGGACTGAAGAGAGGCTGTGGGCTGAGGGCTGTGACCTGAGGACGGACGACAGATGACGGACGACGGAGGGTAGGCGACAGTGTCACAGAAGCGCCGCCACACTAAACAAAGCACAAACAATTCAGCCCGCCTGCAACGCTGTGCGTAGCACTGCGGGCAGGGCGCCACGCGCGGACCATGAATATGTCTGATGTCATCAGAATAGCTCTGTCGGCTTTGAAAATCGCGGCGACCGTTTATGTTGGGCTGTGCATCCTGCTCTTTTTCCGCCAGTCCCACATGATTTATTTTCCGCTCGCCAAGGTGCAGGTAACCCCTGCGGATGCCGGTCTGGCGTATGAATCCGTCGCTCTGATGACGGCCGACGATGTACGGCTGGCTAGTTGGTATGTGCCCTGCGAGGGCGCGCGCGGTACGGTGCTCATGTGCCACGGTAACGGCGGCAATATCGGCGACCGCCTGCATCCAATCAGCCTTTTCCACGAGCTGGGTCTCAATGTGCTGATTTTCGACTATCGCGGGTATGGCGAAAGCGCGGGCAAGCCCTCGGAAGAGGGCACTTACCAGGACGCGTGCGCGGCCGGGCAGTACCTGGTTGCGAAGCGCAATACGCCGCCGGATAAAATCGTTGTTTTCGGCCGATCCCTGGGTGGCGCCGTTGCCGCCGATCTGGCCGGACGGGTCAAACCCGCCGCGCTGATCCTGGAGGCCGCCTTTACCTCGATCCCGGACATGGGTGCCAAGCTTTATCCCTATCTGCCGATCCGCCTGCTGAGCCGCTACCGCTACAACACCCTCGCGCGGATGGAGCAAATCAAATGCCCGGTGCTCATCGCGCACAGCCGGGACGATGAAATGATCCCGTTTGAGCAAGGCCAACGTTTGTTTGCCGCCGCCCGCGAGCCGAAAACATTTTTCGAATTGACCGGCGATCATAACGAGGGCGAAGCACTGACTTCACCGGCCTATCGCCAGGCGCTGGACGCCTTCCTGACGGCCCGGCTGGGCAGTATGCCGATAACGTCACGGTGATCCATGGATCCAGTGGGCCGATGATTTCAACGTTGACACCGAATGCGTTGAAGTTATGCTTGCTATGACTATGGTGTAACCAGCAACGCGGAGTACATGGCATGATGGAAGTTATTGTATTCATTCTGTTTGTTTTAACCGTCATCATGGTGAGCCTGCTGTTTGCAATTAAACGAAAAATCGACCTATTCAATATTGATGGCCCGGTCGCCTGAATGACCAATATAGGACATAATTTGACGGGAATTGCGATTGGGATATTATGTCTGCCGAAAGGCAGTTCCATCATAAGAACCAGCGTCCATTTGCTGGCTTTTGTCACATTGTCCATGATGCCGGATCATAATATCCCCGGCTGGGGACATTCCAATTATACGGTCAGTCACAGTTTGTTTGTCAATCTGGCGTTAATGGGATTAATCATTCTGTTACTTGCCTGGAAGGCAGGATGGAGGATACGACTTGGGGGCTGGCCTGTGGTTATTGGCGGCAGTA
>JAHIMN010000224.1 GCA_018896395.1 Verrucomicrobiota bacterium
ATGGCGCCAACGGCATCTGGCAGGTCAATACGCGCCAGAAACTCTACGGCCCATCGCCGCACGGCATGTCCTGGGGCAATACGCCCTGGGAGGACGCCTATCAATTGCCGGGTTCTGAGCAACTGGGCCTGGCTAAACGTCTTTTGGCGCGTTATCCCTGGTGGCAATTTGAGCCGCATCCGGAGTGGACGGAACCCGGCTGGACAAAAGAGTTGAATGATCTGCCGTTCACCTGCGGACGTCATGATGTCCCGATGGCAGCGGGTATTCCGCGCAAAGTGCGATTCATTTATATACCTCTGGGGACTTGGCTGCAATGGGTTAAAGAAATTGAAAAAAAAGTACGTTATCGGGCAAAATTCTTTAATCCTGTTAATGGCGACGAACAAAATCTGGGGGAAGTCAAACCGGATGCGAAGGGAAATTGGAAATGCCCGCGCATGCCGATGTTCCAGGACTGGGTGCTGGTACTTGAAGCAATAGGAGCGAAATAAAATGAACGACCTGGAACGATTCCACGCCTGCATGGCATATCGGCCGGTAGACCACACACCCTTTTGGAGTTGGGGTGGCTGGGAGGAGACCGTTGAACGCTGGCAAAAGGAAGGCTACGATCCGAAACGAACCGAACCGGCGGATATCTGCGACAAGCGCCTTTGGTTCGGCGGCTGGTTTATCCCCAATCCGCCCTTTGAACGCAAGGTCGTTGAGGAAAACGAATACAGCGTGGTCTATATCAACCACGAGGGTATCCTTATGCGGGAGATGAAAGACCATGCCTCAAGTTCCATGCCGCAGTTTTTGAAGTTTCCAGTGGAAAACCGTCAGGAGTTCCGCGCATTCTGGAAAGAGCGTATGCAGCCGGATCTGGCAAAACGCATTGGGCCGGACTGGAAGCAAAAGTTGCCGGAACAACGCGCCCAGCCGTTGCCGTTCATTATTATTTCGGATCGCTGGGGTGGTTTTTTTGGCCCCCTGCGCAACTTGGTGGGCGTGGAAAATCTTTGCATGCTTTTCCATGATGATCCGGCGTTTGTCGAGGAAATGATGGAAGCCAATGCGGATTTCATCATGGCCATCATGTCCCAGATTCTGGACGTGATCGAGATTGACGCTTTCGGCTTCTGGGAAGACATGGCTTACAACCATGCGCCGCTCATCTCGCCGGAGATGGTCCGCCGGTACATGCTCCCCCGGTATCGCAAGGTGGTGGAATTTTTGCGCAAGCGGGGCGTCAAATACATCGGCTTGGACAGCGACGGTCAAATTGATTCGCTCATCCCGATCTGGATGGATGCGGGATTGAACTTCCTGTATCCCTTCGAGGTGCAGTCGGGCATGGACGTCTTGAAGGTGCGTAAGAAATATGGCCGGGAATTACGCATGTGGGGCGGGGTGGACAAACGGGCGCTGGCCAAAGGGCCTGCCGCGATCGATGCCGAACTGGCGCGTCTGAAACCGTTGATCGACGCGGGCGGCTACATCCCCCATACCGACCACTCCTGTCCACCCGATATATCGTTTACCAACTACTGTTACTACTTAAAAAAATTGGCGGTAGTCTGCAACGTGACTACTCACGTAGTCAAGTCTGTAGCGGTTTAGGCCTTTTTGCGAAACGGACGGTACCAGCGCGAAAAGGCGGCCGGACAGGAGAATCCCAGTTCCGCGGCAATGGCCTTGAGCGCCAGGCCGCGGGCGAGCAGAGCCTCTACTTTGCGGAGACGGGCTTGATTGACATACGCGTGGATTGATTGTCCAGTGTGGCGCTGGAACAGGCGCAGGAAATGAAATTTGCTGTAACCGGCAATCTGGGCAAGATGATTCAGGCGCGCGTCAGCGCCGCCGGTTTCCCGAATGTGACGACAGATGGCCTCGATTTTTTCCCGCTGAAACCTGTGCTGTGGATCGCCCGCGGTGTCGCGATAGCCTTCTTCCACGAGCGTGGCCACGACTTCGGCCAGCGCCGCCAGCAGGCGCAGGCGGATCAGTTCCACCGGCAGTCCCGCCCTGAATGCCGAGGAAGTTCCCTGTCGCCAGAGACCGGCGTGATCGAGATCGACCAGGCAGTGGATATTGCCTCGGGCATGGATTCGACCCTGACGACTGACTATAAGACGGGCCATGGCCTTGTCCTGCATAAAAGATATCCACAAATGGGCTATGGCGGGTGTCCATGGCGGATAGCCGTTATCGTGCGCTTGGCCCGGCTCGAACACCAACACAGTCCCGGGACGGCACGGATAAATCCGGTTGTCCAGCCCATAAACCGTTGTACCTTCCAGGGCGATCAATGCTTCCGCATAGGGGTGCGCATGCTGATGGGTCAGCATCCAGCGGCAGTGCCGAGGCAATGCCACGGAATGACTATCAGCGCTTACCGAACCCACCAGCCGCCATGACCGGACCCGGAGCAGGACGGGCAGAACATTCTCATTAAAATATCGGTTCTTCATAGCAATATTAGTTAACTGAATCGCAACTTCGATCTATTGGTTTAATTGGGTATTATGATATAAATGATAACAAACAACAAGGCATTTAAGCAATGTGTGTTAATTGATACACGTCCGCATCGAATCCTATCAACGAAGGCAAATAAAATGAAGATGATGAAAGCTGATGAATTGGCTCTGGCGGGGGGGAAACCGGCGGTAACCCTGAAATGTCCGCGCTGGCCGGTGTCTGGCAGGCAGGAGTTAGTCTGGATGGAGAAAGTCGTCCGGAGCGGGAAGTGGAGCTGGCTCGGGCCGCATGAGCGTGCTTTCTGCGAGGAATATGCCCGGTTCATCGGCAGTAAATATTGCGTCTGCCTGGCCAACGGCACGGTAACGATCCAGTGCGCCCTGCAGGCCGTGGGCATGAAACCCGGCGATGAGGTGATCGTGCCGGGGCTGACCTGGGTGGCGACGGCGCAGGCGGCTCTGGACATCGGCGCCAACGTGGTCCTGGTGGATATCGATCCGGAAACGCTCTGCATCGATCCGGCGGCGATCGAGAAAGCAATCACGAGAAAAACGAAAGCGATCATTCCGGTGCACCTGTATGGGTGCATGTGCGACATGGATGCCATCATGAAGATCGCGCACCGGCACAAACTGAAAGTCGTGGAAGACGTGGCGCATCAGCACGGCAGCCGCTGGCGCAACCGGGGCGCGGGCGCCATTGGGAACGCCGGCAGTTTTTCGTTCCAGCAAAGCAAACCGTTGACTTGCGGTGAAGGCGGCGCAGTGACCTGTAATGACAAGGCCGTCTATGATACCATCTTTGCGCTCAAACAGGTCGGATGGGGGCCGGATGGGAAACCGGCCAACCGCTATGGGCATAATTATAGCATGACCGAGATGCAGGCCGTTCTCCTGCGGGGCGGCTTGCAACGGCTGACCCGGCAGATAGCTCTGCGGGAGGACAACGCACAATGCCTGGCCGCCGGCCTGCAAAAGATCGGCGGGCCCCTGCGCGCGGTGCGGCGCGACCCGCGAATTACGCGGCAGGCCTACTATGCGATGACATTCGTTTTTGACCCGTCGCTGGCCGATGGGGTGACGAAAGCCGAATATGCCAAAGCTCTGGCCGCAGAAGGCTGTGCCATGGGCGGCACATATGCGGCCGTGTATAAGAACTCGTTGTTAAATCTTTATGACACCACCAGTCCGGTTCCTTTCCGTGACAGGAAAACAATCCAGAACTATCGGGCCTTAAAACTTCCGAACGTGGAAAAAGCCGTTAATGAAACAGCCCTGGTCATGAGCCATCCGCAATTGCTGGGCACGCGGGGGTATATGACCCAGTGGGTTCAAGCGATCGCCAAGGTGAATGACCATCTCGGTCAGGTGAAGGCGCTTTGCCGGAAACAGGCCGACGGGAAGAAGGGTCAATCGGACAAATGCTAAAAAGGAATTTTCTATCATGAAAGCGGGATTCGCAAAAACGGATATTACTCCGCGGGTCGGCGTGGAACTCGCGGGCTTCGGACCCTTTATCAATCGACATTCGATCGGTGTGCACGACCGGCTTTGGGCGCGGGCGATGGCGGTGGAACAGGACGGCAAAGCACTGGTGCTGGTCAGTTGCGATCTGATCGGGGTTACGCGTTCGATCACGGCGCGGGTACGACAGCTCGTGAACGAGTCCACCCGGTCGCCGCTGGAGACCATTATGATCCATTGCACCCACACCCATAGCGGGCCGAATGTGGCGACCTATCACGGCTGGGGAGAGACGGATGATCCATATTACGAAATTCTACCTCAGCGCATCGCGGATGCCGCCATCCGGGCCGTGGGCGCACTTCAGGAGGCATCGCTGTTCCACGCGGAAGTTCCCTGCGAGGGGATCGGGTTGAATCGCGAATATGACAAGGACGCGCCGCCGCTCGACGAGGTCCTCCAGGAATCCTGGCGGCCGGCCAAGCCGGAGTTGACGGATACGACCTGTCACGTGGCCCGCTTCGAATCGGAGGGCAAGATCAGCGGGTTCTTCAGCTACTTCGGCTGTCATCCCGTGGTCTGTTGTCAAACCACCCGCTATATCCATGGGGATTACTGCGGGGTCGCCACCAACCTGCTGGAGCGTGAGCACCCGGGATCAGTCGGATTGTTTCTGCAGGGCGCGCAGGGCGACGTGAATACCTGCGTAGTCCACAAGCCGGAGCCGGAGTCCCTGCTGGCGCTGGATGTTATTGCGTCGCGTTACGCGCGGGCCGTTCGCCGCGGACTCGCGGAAGCACGGCCGGTACGCGTGGATTCACTGGCCTGCGTTCTGCGGCAAGTCTCATTCAGCCGCAAGAGGCTGGAGCTCGAAAAACTCCGTGCTTTGTTAGCGGAACAGGAAGCCATCCTGCGCGCCCCCGGCGCCAGCGACACGGACAATAAAGTCCGTATGGCGGCGGTGCAGGCATTGTCCTTCCGTGAGTGGATTGCCGCCGCCGAAGCCCTCAAGGGCAAGGTGACGGCACCGCCGACGGAGATCCAGGGATTCCGCCTGGGCCCCATGCTGTTGCTGGCCTCGCCGTTTGAGACCTTCCAGGCCATCAAGAACGATGTCAAGGCGCGCACCGGCATTCCCGTGACGCTCGTGATGGGCCTCACCAACGATACCCTGGGTTATGCGCCCGACCGCACAGCTGCCGCGCGCGGCGGGTATGCCGCCGACTTGGCGCCGCTGATTATCGGCACACTGCCCTTTGCACGCATCCACGACGAATTGGTCGAGCAACTCGTAGCACTGGCCACCGCGCTCCAGAAAACATCGTTGTGACATTTCGCGCGAAGCGTAAACTACCTAGGTTAAAGAAAAGAAACGCCATTGTGAGGCTGTTGCCCTTGATATCGAAAGGAGCTCCTATGAACAAGCCTGTTAACGTGACCGTCTGGAATGAGTTCCGTCATGAAAAAAAGAACGCCGCCGTAAAAAAGATTTATCCGGACGGCATGCATGCGGTGATCGCCCAATCGCTTTCAGCCCATGCCAATCTGCGCGTGCGTACGGCCACGCTGGAGGAGCCGGAGCACGGATTGACGGAGCAGGTCCTGGCCGCAACCGATGTATTGACCTGGTGGGGGCATGTAGCACACGGCGAAGTCAGCGACACGGTAGTTGCGCGCGTGCAAAAGCGCGTGCTGGAGGGCATGGGACTGATCGTCCTTCATTCCGGCCATTTTTCGAAGATATTCCGCCGGCTAATGGGCACCAACTGTTCGCTTAGGTGGCGTGAGGCGGCTGAGAAAGAAAGACTATGGAACATTGAGCCGGGTCATCCCATCACGGAAGGGATCGGCGAGTATATTGAATTACCGAACACGGAAATGTACGGCGAACGGTTTGATATTCCCACGCCGGACAAGTTGATATTTATTTCCTGGTTTGAAGGCGGCGAGGTGTTCCGGAGCGGCTGTTGCTGGGAGCGCGGCCATGGGCGGGTGTTCTATTTCCGGCCGGGTCATGAAACCTATCCGATTTTTTATAACCCGCAGGTCCAGAAGGTACTTGCCAATGCCGTGCGGTGGGCGGCGCCGCGAGTCAACATCAAGGATAATTGCTCCAATGTCAAACCGATTGAAAAGCTGGCGCCCAAGACCGAGGATTTCGGCAAGGCGGGCGTTATTCAGTCGAAATAGCACCTTAAACGTTGGAAACCGCCATGAAAAACAAGAAAGGAAAAGAAGCCGGAAAACTGCCCGCGAACCACGCGAAAGGAACGCGAATAGGGAAAGATTAAGAAAGCAGATTATTATCAAGTTCATGTATAGGGATTTTCCTCCAGAGGCGGATCAGCCTATAGCTGACAATTCAGTGAATTAATCGGCTTTAGCGTTCCTTTCGCGTGGTTCGCGGGCAAATTCTTTGGATTTTGATATTCCAATCAGGCATAATTGGGTTGCGGGCAAGGCCCGCATTAAAAGGAGATGGCAATCATGATCAGACTGGCAATCATCGGAACCGGCGGCATGGCCAACGGCCATGCCGACAGTTTTAAAGCCATCAAGGGATGCGAATTGGCGGCCTGTTGTGACATAGTTCCCGGGCGGGCCAAGGCTTTCGCGGAAAAACACGGCATTCCGAAGGCGTATACCGATGCCGGGAAAATGCTTAAAAAAGAGCGTTTGGACGGCATTTCCATCGTAACCATTGACAAGGCGCACGCGCCAATCGCGCTGCTGGCAATCAAATACGGTCTGCGGGTCATGTGTGAAAAACCGCTGGCCGACAACCTGCGCGATGCGCGCCGCATGGCGGAAGCCGCGCGCGCCCGGAAACTCATTACGGCGGTCAATTTCAGCTACCGCAACTGCCCCGCAACTCAAATGGCGGCGAAAATCGCCGCTTCCGGGAAACTGGGCCGCATTATGCATGTCGAGGGTAGTTACCTGCAAGGCTGGCTGGTGGGCAAAGCCTGGCATAAAAATGAAGGCTTGTTGTGGCGATTGAGCACGCGGCATGGCAGTGCCGGAGTTCTGGGGGATATCGGCGTGCATCTGTTCGATTTTGCCAGTTTCATCGTCGGCGACATAGCCGCTTTGCAGTGTGAACTCAAGACGTTTAACAAGGGATTGAAGCGGATCGGGCCTTATGTTTTTGACGCCAATGACAGTATGGCCGCCATCGTGCGTTTTAATAATGGGGCCCTGGGAACGCTACATTCCAGCCGATGGGCTACCGGCCACGCCAATACGGTCGCGCTTCGGGTTTACGGCAACAAAGGCGGCCTGGACATTAACCTGGATCGCCCCGCGCCTGAAACGCTCCGTATCTGTGTTGGCCAAGATGTTGACACGAACACCTGGTGGCCGGTGAAATGTCCGCCCGTGCCCGATATGTATCGGCGATTTATTGATGCGATCAAAAGCGGCAAACAGGGACAGACCAGTTTTGAGGGCGGCGCGCGGGTGCAGGCTTACCTGGATGCCAGTTTGAAATCCTCGGCGAACGGCGGCAAACTGGTTAAAATAAAAAATTGAATTAGGCCGCCCAAGGCGGCAACTGTTTCATACGCCCGGTGATCCCTCCCGACCTCTCGGAGAGTCGGGATCGGAGAGTC